>JAEZBU010000058.1 GCA_023426855.1 Pseudomonadota bacterium
CTGATGCTGGCGGCGAAGTTCCCCCGCATACCGGGCGACATGGGCAACGCGACGACGTGGCCGTTTCCCGTGCTGTATCGCGTGGTCAGCGGCGCCAGTCCCGAAAAGGTCGTGCTGCAAGGCGCCAGCGGCCTGCTGCCGGATTTCATCGCGGCGGCCAAGGATCTCGTTGCCCAGGGCGCTGAAGCCATCACCACCAACTGCGGGTTTCTCTCGCTGTTTCAGAAGGAGTTGGCGGCTGCCGTCTCGGTGCCGGTTGCAACGTCGTCGCTGATGCAGGTGCCGTGGGTTCAGGCGACACTGCCGCCGGGAAAACGCGTCGGTATCGTGACGGTGTCGGCGTCATCGCTGACGCCAGCGCATCTCGAAGCCGCGGACGTGCCAAGCGATACGCCAATCGCAGGAACGGAGAACGGCCGGGAGTTTTTTCGCGTTTTGATCAAGGCCGAGAAGACCGACATGGACATCGCACTAGCCGAGCAGGACGTCGTCGAGGCGGGTTTGTCGCTCATCGCGCGAAACCCTGACGTCAGTGCGATCGTGCTGGAATGCACCAACATGCCGCCCTACGCCGCCGCTCTTCAGGCAGCAGCCGGCATTCCCGTCTTCGACATCTATTCGATGATCATGTGGTTCCACGCAGGGCTGCGGCCGCGCACATTTGCACCCGCCGTATGATCCGCCAACTCAACGCATGACCCGGCCGAATACGGCGGCGGCAACCCGCGCCGGATTGATCTCGGTAACCGCAGCCGAATAGCGACCCGAATACAGCAGCCGGATGAGATCGACGCGCGCCTCGGATGCCGTATCGAACCGGACCGCAAATTCCTGCGCCCCAGCTCTGACAAGCGTGCCCGCTACACGGACATTATCCAGCGAAAAGCTCAGCTCGGTTCCGACAGGCGCGGGGGCCATCCCCGACAGCCGCGCGCCGCCAAGTGAAATATCGAGCACGCGGAACGAAAATGCCTGCGATCCGATATCGAGGATCGCATCATCGTGTGAGGCGAGGCGCTCCGAACCGCGCATGCGGGGCTGCTCGACACACACCACGCAGGCAATCGTCAGCACCACGATATTGTACCAGCTCCAAAACAGGCATAGCGCACTGGAGTCGCGCAGCTTGCTGCCATCATCGACGAAGAATGCCCACAGCACGCCACCAATCGTCAGGCCAAGATAGGCGAGGAATACGCGCAAAAGCGGCCATTGCACGAACTGCTTGCTGCGATCGCCGCCTTTCGCCGTGACGTGGAATTTCTGACCTTTGGGCTTCACGATCCCGTGCACCACGGCCTGCACGATCTGCTGCGCCGCGAGCAATTGCGTCACGTCACCCATGATCGGCATGATACGGCCTTGCGCCATCCAGCCCATGATCACGAGCTGCGCAACAAAGTGCGGCAGGTAATAATAAAGCATCTGCGAGACATCGGCCTGAACTGCCAGAATGTCGAAAAACCAATATAGGATCGGAATAATAATACCGGTCAGACGGAACGCGTAGCTCGCGAACCAATACAGAAACGTCTCAATCAGACTGATGCGATCGGTGACCGACAGACCATTGTTCCGGCGCAGCGGCCCCAGCGATCCGCGAAAGATCTGCGCAAACCCAAGCGCCCAGCGACTGCGCTGCGTGATGTATTCCTTCAGCCCTTCCGGCGCCAGACCAAGCGACAACCGCTCGTTGAGATAGACCGTGCGGAAACCCGCAGCTTTCATCTTCAAAGTGACGAGATAATCTTCGGTGACGGAATCCGTCGGGAAACCACCGATGCTCGTTAGCTCCTTGAACCTGATGACCGACGACGTGCCGCAGCAGAAGGCCGCGCCCCAGGCGTCCTTGGACGACATCACGACATCGAAGAAATAGCGCTGCTCATCCGGCCAGACGCGCGCCATCGACAGATTTGTCTGAAGCGGATCCGGATTGATGAAATGCTGCGGCGTCTGGACAATACCGACGTCGTCCTCGCGGAACAGGCTCAATGCGCGGCGCAGAAACTGCGGCATCGGGACGAAATCAGCATCGAGAATGCTGACGAAATCCGGCGGTTCCGGAAGCTGGCCAACGTGCCGCAAACCATTATTGATATTACCGGCCTTGGCATGACTGTTATCGGGGCGGGTCAGATAATGCGCGCCGAGCTTGCCCGCGAGTTCCTGCAGCCAGGGGCGGCGACCATCGTCGAGAACCCAAACGCGATAGCGCGAATAGTCCATCGAGAGCGCACCGACGATCGTGCGTTCGAGAATGGCTTCGTCCTCGTTATAGGTGCAGATGAAAACATCAACGAGCGGCGGAGGCTGCCGTGTCCGCAGCCAGCCGGCATTCTGATCCGCGATCGGCGATCGATTACTGAGGCGCGTCAGAAAAATCAGACCGATAGTGCTACCGATGACGGCTAGCGTTTCGATGAAAACGAACGCGATACCGATAATAAAATCGAGTGACAAACCAATAGGCGGCAGCGTGGCCAGCCATCGCCAAATCATATAGCGCCAGACAAGCACCAGCATAACGGCAACCACAGCCGCGCGCGCACGCTCATCATCGGCACGCAGCCAGGGCAATACCATCAGCGCCAGGCCGATGACAAAAATGCCCGGCATCAGGATTTCCAGGAGCACCGGCACGGCGCGCGCCTCACTTGTTGAAGGTCACGCGACCCGTCTGCCCTACCCGGCACTCACCGGCCCGCGCGAGTTCGGGCAGCGCAACGGTGACACGATAGGGCTCCTTGGCCAGCGCCGATGGCTGGATGGCGAGATTCGCCGGCGCGTTGGCGATGCCGGTCAGGCTGATGACGCGCCCAACATGGTCCACCGACTCGCCTCTGAAACGGAAGCTCGCCGGATCGCCTACGCGGAGATTGTTATAGGTCGTTTCGCCAACTGTCGCTGTCACCACCAGCCCAGTGCAATCGAGAACGCGCACGAGTTCCTGCCCCTGCACGACTGTTTCGCCAGGCGCCGTCATGATCTCCCAGATGCTACCGTTGACCGGCGCCGTCAGCGATGCGGCGGCACGCGCGTTGTAGCGCATTTCCTCGCTTTTGAATTCGCCACGCAGCGCAGCCAGACGTGTTTCGCGTTGACTGAGATCCGCCACCACATCGCTCAGACGCATCGTGATTTCGTCGGCAAGCTGCTGGGATTGCGGCCGATCATTGTAGCTGTCACCAACGTAAACACCGTTGCGCAGAGCCGCGAGTTCGACTTCCTCACCAACCAATCGATGTCCGAGTGCCGCCTCGGCTTCAATCGCAATGGTGGCATCGCGGCGCGCCTTCTCAAGGACCGCTGCGGATGTGGTTCCGTTCTGCGCCAGGGCTTTCGCCCGCTCCAAGGCGTGATTTGCCTCCTCGCGCCGCGCGGCCGCAGCCTGAAGCTCGCTCCGCAATTCGGCAACACGCGCCTGTAGCCGATTGACTCGACCGCTCTGGAACGCACGCGTCTGAGCGCTGAGTTCCGCCCGCAGCGCGTCCAACTGATTCCGCTTGACGATCAGGCTTTTGGTTTCGATTTCCAGCTCACCGATCAAGCGGCGCAAATCGTCAAGCCGTCCGCGCTCAGCACGCGTATTCGCGATGTTCACCAGCACCGCACCCGGCGCCAATTGGGCGCCCGCAGATGGGCTTCCGACGGACTGCACCTGCCCCTCAATGGGCGCTCGCAAAGTAATCAGGCGCGCATTGATGACAGCCTCAGTGCTTGTCGTTTGCAGCAGGCTCCGCATCGGCACCCAGCCGGCCGCGAGCACGACAAGCAATCCGATCAGCGTTTTCAGAACCCGGCTATGCTTCTGCCAATAGGCCTTAAGTGCATGCGCACGTGATGCCGTTGCGCCCTCGGGGGTTTCTTTGGGCTTGATATCAAATGGGGCCGGCCCCTTCAGGAAGGTCTCGTTCAGAAGCGCGATGCGAGCTGCTGCATCCAGATCGGCTTTGGCCGCCTGCCGCAATTGCGCGGCTTCAGCCTCCACGATGGCTGCTGCCGACGCCTCCGGCTCTTTGAAATACTGTGGAAATGAATACTCATGCGCGGCGTCAGCCTTACGCGCACCCGACGAAACACTCATATCTGCCCCACGCACATACCGGCGGGCAGGCGATCGCGCGCAAATCAAAAAGCCAGCGATGCCATCTCCCCTAACGGCAATCGAATATGGAGATGGCAACTTTATTTAGCGTTAATGTAAAACTACAGGTCGAGCTAATATTCACAATAACAAGCGGTTAACAAATACACTTACATTATCTTGTCTATCGTTATCGGTAGCTCACGCACACGTTTTCCGGTGGCATGAAAAATAGCATTCGCGACTGCGGCCGCGACGCCGACGGTTCCTATTTCTCCAACCCCTTTAATTCCGAGCGGAGAAACTTCGGAATCCGGCTCATCTACAAAGATCACGTCGATATCCTGAATATCAGCATGGGCCGGCACATGGTAATCAGCAAAATTGTGATTCATGAACCGTCCGATGCGATGGTCCAGCACGCTTTCTTCATGCAACGCCATTCCAATTCCCATCACGACACCGCCTATTATCTGGCTGCGCGCCGTTTTCGGATTGAGAATGCGACCAGCAGCGACCGCGCAAACAACGCGCGGGACACGCACAACGCCGAGTTCTTCATCCACTTTGACCTCGACAAATGTCGCGCAGTGCGTATGGCGTGATTTCCGCAAATTACTGAAGATCGCAGGCTTGGCAGTCTGCTCAGCCTCAAACACTTGCTCACCTGAGGCACGGACCACATCGGAATGCCTGACCGCGCGCGAGCGATCGCCTTTGACCAATATCCAGCCGTCCGCAAATTCGACCTGATCCATCGTTACCGGACCAAGCGGCTGACCCGTCATCTTGCCGGCCTCTTTCAATAATCGCTCGGCGATGGACCGGCAGGCCATTTGCACTGCCGCACCAACTGACGATGCCGTAAACGAACCGCCCTGGACCGGCGCTGTCGGCAGACTGGAATCCCCCAGCCTTACGATGATCTGATCCAGCGGAAGCCCCAATTCCTCCGCCGCTATCTGCGCCATGATGGTATAAGTACCGGTGCCGATATCCGACGTCGCCGACGCGATTTCCAATCTGCCATCATCACGCAGCGTTGCCCGCGCCGTCGCCGGAACCATCAGCGCTTCCCACATGCCCGTCGCCATGCCCCAGCCGACGAGTTCACGCCCGTCCTTCATCGAGCGTGGCGCTTTACTCCGCTGATCCCAGCCAAATTCGCGCGCGCCTTCCAGATAAGCCGCCATCAGCGCTTTGCTGGTGTACGGCGAACCATGCATGGCATCGACATCGGAATAATTGATGATACGAAACTGCAGCGGATCGATATCGGCCGCAAAAGCCATTTCGTCCATCGCGATTTCGAACAGGTTCATGCCGGTGGCGGCACCCGGCGCGCGCATGTCGCACGGTGTCGGCAGATCGAGGGCAACAACGCCGCTGTCAAAAGATGCATTATCGCAGGCGTAAAGCGACCCGGCCCAATTGACGATATTCTCCGTGTAATTCTCATAGCGCGATGTCGCTGCTGTCGCCTTATTGACCAGGGCAGACAACTTGCCATCCTTACCAGTGGCAAGAGAAACGTTCTGCACGCAGCTCGGCCGATACCCCAGCACGAACATCTGCTGCCGGGTCAATGCGACCCGCACCGATCTTTGCAGCATCACCGCCGCCATCATCGCGAGATAAACCTGATATTTCGGGCGGAGGGCCGAGCCGAACGCGCCGCCGACAAATGGGTTGCGCACGCGAACATCATCGGGCTTCACATCGAACACGTTCGACAGGTAGGTCTGTACGTTCTGCGACCCCTGCGTTTTGTCATAGACCGTATATTGCCCATTGCCGTCACGGATCACGGTCGTTGCGAACATCTCCATCGGATTATGATGTTCATACGGAATTTTGTAATCCTCGGACACGCGCGCCGCCGAATTCATCAAGGCACCTTCAGCGTCGCCGCGATTTTTCAGGCCAGCAATGTGACCGCTTTGTTTTCTGGGCGTGAATCGCTTCGCCAGGGTCGTGTCGAGATCGGTAACGGATTCTTCCTCGTCATACTCGACGTGCACCAGTCGCGCTGCATAGCGGGCGAGCTCCGGCGTTTCGGCAACAACCAGTGCAACAGGCTGCTGACTGAAATAGATTTTCTCATCGTAAAGCGCGCGAAACGGCGATCCAGGCGGACGGACTTCATCATTATAACTTCGGTCGAGCCACGCCACATGCGGACGGTTCTCATGCGTGATGACTTCGATTATGCCCGGCACAGCCATGGCTGCGGCGGTATCAATCAGCGAGATGCGCCCCTTCGCGATCACGCTCGCTACAACAGCACCATGCAGCAGGTCCTGCGTCGGATGCTCGGCCGCATAGCGCGCACGGCCGCTGACTTTCAAAGCACCGTCGATACGACTGAGCGGTGCGCCGATACCGGCATCGAGCGCCATGTCGGAACCTCCTCAGGAAATACGCTTATCGGTCTGCGATTGTGGCGTGCCGGCCGCGGCCTGCTCTAGAGTTCGCACAATGGCCTTTTCGGCCAGCGCGATCTTGAAATCATTATCGCCCTGTCCCTTGGCCTCGCGCAGAAGATCCTTGGCCGCAGCTTCAAAAGCTCCGCGCGATGGTTCGACACCGCGCAGATCACCCTCGACATCCTGATCGCGCCAGGGTTTGTGCGCCACGCCGCCCAACGCAATACGCGCGTCTGCGATTTTGCCGTCCTCGAGTTTCAACGCGGCAGCCACCGACACCAGCGCAAAAGCAAACGAAAGTCGGTCGCGCAATTTCAAATAACTGTAGTTCTGATTGAAATGATCGGCCGGCAAATCGACGCCGGTGATCAATTCGCCTTGCTGTAAATTGGTATCGCGCTCCGGGGTGTCACCCGGAAGACGATGAAATTCACCCATCGGGATCAGGCGCTCACCTTCGCGGCTCATAACGCGAACGGTGGCATCCAGCGCCGCGAGCGCCACGCACATATCGGACGGATGCGTGGCGATGCAATGCTCGCTCGCGCCCAGAATGGCATGATTGCGATTAAGCCCGCCAATTGCACCACACGCAGTTCCGGGCTGGCGCTTATTGCAGACCGTCCCGACGTCATAAAAATAAAAGCAGCGCGTACGCTGCATCAGGTTTCCGCCGATCGTCGCCGCATTCCTGAGCTGTGCGCTGGCGCCGGCTAACAGTGCACTCGACAACAGCGGATAATGTCGCTCGACGCGCGCGTCATAAGCCGCATCGGAATTGCGAACCAATGCACCAAGCCGCAAGCCGCCGTTTCGGGTGTCCTCGATGCGGTCGTAGGGCAGGCGATTGATATCGACCAACCGCACTGGCCGCTCAACATCCTCCTTCATCAG
The DNA here is from genome assembly GCA_023426855.1 of Pseudomonadota bacterium. Lineage (GTDB taxonomy): Bacteria > Pseudomonadota > Alphaproteobacteria > Rhizobiales > Hyphomicrobiaceae > ZC4RG25. Next base: position 7,408 of record JAEZBU010000058.1, read on the forward strand.
GTCGAGCAGATTTGTGCCGCCAGCGACGAACTTGACGTTCTCGCCCAAGGCCTCGCGCACCGCCTCGTGGGCGTCATGAGCCCGCGTATAGGTGAACGGTCTCATGCCCGCCCCCTCCCGTCGTCGCTCGCGGCTTCCGCTTCAGCGTCGATCACCTGCATGACTGCATCGACAATGTTGGGATAGGCGCCACAGCGACAGAGATTGCCGCTCATCAGTTCACGGACCTGTTCACGCGTATGCGCGCGGCCTTCGTTGATCAAGCCAACGGCGGAACAGATCTGCCCGGGCGTACAGTAACCGCACTGCAAAGCATCGTGTTCCACGAACGCCTGCTGCAGCGGATGCATTTCGGTCTCGTCGCCCAGGCCCTCTATTGTCGTGACGCGCCGGCCATCATGCATGACCGCGAGCGTCAGGCAGCTTTTCAGGCGGCGCCCGTCGATCAGCACCGTGCAGGCACCGCATTGGCCGTGATCACAGCCCTTTTTCGTGCCGGTCAGATCAAGCCGGTCCCGCAGCAAATCCAGCAGTGTCAGCCACGGCGGCACATCGAGATCGAACAGGTCGCCGTTGATGGTGATGTGCAAGGGAACGCGGATTGATACGTCTCTGGGGGCTTCCGTATCCACCAGGACGCCGTTTTGAGTCGTGATGCTCAAAGCCAATCTCCATGCGCGTGGATTGCAACCAGACGAAAGGTTGTTGCTACCGCAACGGCAGCAATTGCGAATGGTTCCATGGTTGCTACCCACACGCGGAGCGCCGGGGCAAAATCGAACGGCGCCACGCTGCCGGCAAAGGCAAAGCTTCGGGACAGGGCGCTGACAGTAAGCTGCCGATCGCGATCGGCGCACACGAAGCTTACGCACAATCCCCCTTGACGACTGCCCCACGCCTGGTCCTAACTAACTAACCAGTTGGTTAGAACATCGAGGCAGCATGAGCCGGGCAGATTCCACGGTGCGCGTCGCAGTCGATGTCGGCGGCACGTTCACCGACATCGTGGTCATGACGGCAGGCGGCATCCTGCATGAGAGCAAAGTCTCAACGACGCCGGACGATCCGAGCCGCGCGGTCGTGGAAGGCCTTGCCGCCATCCTGGCCGAAATGAAGATCCCGCCGTCCAGCGTCGCCGAGGTGCTGCATGGCACGACGGTCGGATCCAACACGATCCTGCAGCGCCAAGGCGCCCGCACCGGCCTGATCACCACGCGCGGCTTCCGTGATGTTCTGGAAATCGGCCGCATCCGCATGCCGGACATGTTCGACCTGACCTGGGACAAACCAAAGCCGCTGGTGCCACGCCGCCATCGCCTGGAAGTCACGGAACGCTTGGCTGCCGACGGTTCGGTCATCACGCCGCTGGCAGAAAGCGAAGTCATCGCCGCCGCCGAAGATCTGCTTGCCGACGGTGTCGAGACGATCGCGATCTGCTTCATCAACAGCTATCGCAATCCCGCTCATGAGCAGCGCGCCGAAGCCATCCTGCGCGAACGTTTCCCGGACGTTCCGGTCACGGCGTCTTACGCCGTACTGCCGGAAATGAAGGAATACGAGCGGACCAGCACCACTGTCGTCAATGCCTATCTGCTGACCGCCATGCGCACATATCTGCGCAAGCTGGAGCAGCAGCTCGAAGCGGTAGGCATCACGGCGCCGATCCTGGTCATGACGTCCAACGGCGGCATGCTGGCCGCGCGGGCCGCGTGCGAGCTACCGGTCATGGTGGTGGCCTCTGGCCCTGCCGGCGGCGTCATCGGCGCGGCACGACTTGGTGATGCCCGCAGCGACAAGGACATCATCGTATTCGACATGGGCGGCACCACCGCCAAGGCTGTCATCATCGAGGATGGCCGGCCGAGCATGACTTCGGAATATGAATTCCGCGACGGCATGTCGACGTCGAGCCGGTTTATCAAGGCTGGCGGCTATATGCTGAAGGTTCCGGCCATCGACATCGCCGAAGTTGGCGCAGGCGGCGGCTCGCTGGCTGGCATCGACGCAGGCGGCTTGCTGAAAGTCGGCCCGGAATCCGCAGGCGCGATGCCCGGACCGGCTTGCTACGGTCTTGGCAACGACCGCCCGACGGTGACGGATTCCAACGTCGTTCTCGGCATTCTGAATCCGAAATTCCTCGCCGGCGGCCGGCTGAAAATCGATCGCGGCCTGGCGGAAGCTGCAATCGAGAAGCATGTCGCCAAGCCGCTCGGCCTTTCGCTTGAAGATGCTGCGCACGGCATTCGCGCGGTCGCCAACGCGGCAATGGCACGCGCGATCCGCGCCGTCACGGTCGAACGCGGCCGCGATCCGCGTGATCTCACCATGATGGCCTTTGGCGGTAATGGCGGCATCCACTCGGTTGACGTCGCGAGACAACTTGGCGTGCGCACGGTGATCATCCCGCCGCTCGCGGGCGTGTTCAGTGCCGCCGGTATGCTGACGGCGGACGTCGAGCACACCACTCTCTCCACCGTGATGCGCCTGCTCGATGACATCAAACCCGATGAGCTGCAGGCGATCATGGATCGCATTGGCGCCGACGTGACGGCCAAGCTCTCGGCTGAGGGATATGGCGAGGACCGGATCGAACTTGTCTGGCAGGCCGAACTGCGCCACGAAGGCCAAGCCACCGAACTGCCCGCGCCCTTCTCGGCGGACGGCGATGTCGTGGCCCAGATGCGTAGTCGTTTCGTCGAGGAATACTTCAAGACCTACGGCTACAAGGACGAGACACCGCTCGAACTGGTCAAGCTGACGGTGACGGGCCGTGGTCTGCGCGAGAGCCGCCTCGACTTCAACGCCATGCAGATCGAGCATCGCCCGGCAGCAGCGCAATCTGGTGCACGCATGGTGTCCTTCACACGCGGCGAACCTGCCGTCGAAACGGAAATCGTGCCGCGTGCAGCGATCACGGCAACGCCGCGGCAAGGCCCGCTCATCGTCGAGGAGTTCGACGCCACGATCGTCGTTCCGCCAGACGCCAGGATCAGCCAGGATGCAATTGGCAATCTCGTTCTCGAGATTGGAGGCAGCGCATGAACGTCGATCCGATTACTTTTGCAGTCATCAAGAGCGGCCTCGACTCGATCGCCGACGACATGGCCTACACGGTCGTGCGCATCGCGCGCTCCGAGATCGTCAAGGACGTGATGGACTTCTCGGCCGCAATTTGCGCCGCCGACGGACAGATGGTGGCGCAGGCCAAGACCATCGCGCAGCATCTCGGCGCCATTCCGGAAGCCATGGAGTCGGTGCTCACGAAATACGGCGACGACCTGCATGACGGCGACGTCGTCATCATGAACGACCCGTATCACGGTGGTATGCATCTGCCGGACATCTTCATGTTCGTGCCGCTGTTCTACGAGGGCAAGCGCCGCGCCTTCGCGGTGGTCATCTGCCACCACACCGACGTCGGCGGGCGCGTACCGGGCTCGAACGCGTCGGATTCCACGGAGATCTATCAGGAAGGCCTGCGGCTTCCGCCGCTGAAGCTCTACGACAAGGGCAAGCTGAACGAGACGCTGGAAGCGCTGATCAAGATCAACGTCCGCGTCCCGGATCGCGTGTGGGGCGATCTGTCGGCCCAGTTCGCCGCCGCCCAGGTGGGCAAGCGCGGTCTGACCAAGCTGCTTCAGCGTTACGGCGCAGACGACGTCGAAGCCTACATGCAGGAGCTGCTCGATTATGCCGAGCGGCTGACCAAGGCCGAAATCAAGCAGTGGCCGAAGGGCACGTATCGTTTCACTGATTACATCGACAGCGACGGTTTCTCGGATACGCCTATCCCGATCAATGTTGCGATCACGGTGCGCGACGACGGTACGCTTTTCGTGGACTACACCGGCTCCTCGCCGCAGGTGAAGGGCGCGCTGAACTCGACGCTCAGCTTCACACACTCGCTGACTTACCTGAGCGTGCGCTGTGTTCTCGGCCGCGATGTGCCCAATAACGTCGGCGTTTTCCGTTGCATAGACGTGAAGGCGCCGGAAGCCTCCGTGCTCAACCCGGTGATGCCGGGGCCGTGCGCGGCTCGCGCGCTGACCGGCTATCGCGTGTTCGACACCATGCTCGGCGCACTGTCGCAGATCGTGCCGGATCGCGTTCCGGCTGCCGGCGAAGGCGGCAACAGCGTCATCTGCATCAGCGGCCTGCGCCCGAACCGCAAGCCGTTCATCATCGTCGACATGATCTGCGGCGCCTGGGGCGGCCGGCCGGACAAGGATGGCCTGGAAGCCGTGACCAACGCCTCGCAGAACCTGTCCAATATGCCGGTCGAGGTGATGGAGGCCGAGCATCCGGTGCGCGTCGAGGAATATCAATTCGTTCCGGATAGTTGCGGCGCCGGTCACTGGCGCGGCGGCATCGGCATCCGCCGCTCCTATCGCCTGCTGGCGAAAGAAGCGCTGCTGCAGATGCGCACCGACCGCGTTGCATTCCGGCCGTATGGTTTGGCAGGCGGTGAACCCGGTGGCCCATCGCGCAACTCCATGATCATCAACGGCGAGACGCGGGAGCTGCCGGGCAAGATCACTATGACGATCCCGAACGACGTGGTCGTCATTCACGATCAGGCTGGCGCCGGCGGTTTCGGCGATCCTCTGACGCGCGATGCTGGGCTGGTTCTGGAAGACGTTATCGACGGCAAGATCACGGCCGATTTCGCCCGCGACCGGCATGGTATCGTAATCGCCGGAAAGAGCATCGATCAGGCGGCGACCGAAAGGCTACGGAGCGAGAAATCTCGGATGGCGAGCGGAAACGCCTGAGATGGAACCCGAAACCGGCACGCCAAACAAAACAGGACGAAAGCCGGTTCGCAATTCTGAGGCGAGCCGCGCCAAGATCCTGGATGCGGCGCGCGTCGAGTTCGTCACGCATGGATTGTCTGGCGCCCGCGTCGACCGCATCGCCGAACAGGCCGGCGTCAACAAAAACCTGATCTACCACTACTTCAATAATAAGGAAGATCTCTACCTCCAGGTTCTAGAGATCATTTATAGCGGGCTGCGCGAAAATCAGCGCGACTTTGAGGTCCGCGATCTGCCTCCCGTCGAGGGCATGCGCAGTCTCGTCGCTCATACCTTCAATCATTTTGTTGATACGCCGGATTTGATCCGGCTGATGAGCATCGAGAACATCCACTACGGTCGCTATCTCAAGCAATCGAAGATGGTCAAGCCGCTTTACGTGCCGCTTCTCGAAACGCTGGAAGACCTGCTGGCGCGCGGGCAGGCGGAAGGATCATTTCGAGAGAAGGTCGACGCGGTCGATCTCTACCTGTCGATCTCGGCGCTTACCTATTTCTACCTGTCGAACCGCTATACGCTGTCCTGGATTTTCGATGAGAAACTCGACAGTCCCAAAAGACTTGCCAAGCGCCGCGCACATGTCGTCGATATGGTGCTCGGATACTTGCAGCATGATCCGGAGCCGAACAACGGCCCCGCCAAAGAAAAGCCGGCGAAACGTCGATCGCGGGTGAAATAGACTATCGATCAATTCCGTCTTGGTGAAAATAAGGGGAGATTAGACTATGAAAAGACGTTCTGTTCTCACTTTCGCATTGGCGGGCATTCTCGCCGCGCCATTTGCCTCCATGGCCAGCGCCCAGGAAAAACTGTCGGTGCGCCTCGACTTCTCGCCCTGGGGCGTGCAGGCGGCCATGCATCTGGCGCAGGAAAAGGGATGGTTCAAGGCTGAAGGCCTTGAGGTCGACATTCAGGACGGCCGCGGCTCGGGCAACACCATCCAGCTCGTCAACGCCGGCCAAGTCGACGTCGGACAGGTCCAGGTCGGCCTGATCGGTGGCGCGCGCAACCAAGGCGCGACCGTCAAATCGATCATGAATTTCCAGCGCAAGACCGACCTTTGCATCCTGGTCGACAAGGATTCACCCGTCAGCAAAGTCGCTGATCTCCAGGGCAAGACCGTCGTCGTATTCGCGGCGAGCCCCTGGGCACCGTTCATCGACCTGTATCTCAAGTCCGGCGGCATGGATCGTGACAAGGTCAAGGTCGAGTTCGTCGATCCGGCAGCGCTGTGGGGTACCTATACCGCCAAGCGCGCCGACGGCCTGATGTCCACGGTTGGCTCGGCACTGCCGGTCGCTGAAAAGCCGCGTCCGTCGAAGTGCCTGTTGGGGTCGGATGCCGGAATCACCTTCCCGGCCTACGGCCTGGTTGCGCGCGAGGAAACCATCAAGTCGAAGGCCGACGCGCTCAAGAAGCTGATCAAGGTGCAGCAGCGCGCCTGGGACCATCTGCGCACCAATGTCGATGACGGCGTCAAGGCGATGATCGCGCAGCGTCCGGATGCAAAGCTGAACCCGGAAGTTCTGGCCGGCCAGATCAAGCTGACCATCGACTATTTCGATACGCCGGCAACTGCCGGTAAGCCTCTCGGCTGGCAGGCGAAGTCCGATTGGGAAGATGCACTGAAGTCGATGGAGCAGGCTGGCGTCGTCAAGGCGGGATGGAACGCCGATGACTTCTTCACCAACGATCTCATCGAGTAGTCTCGCGATGCTCGCCGAGAACATTGCCGAGCCTTATGTGACGATCTCTGGCGTCGGGAAGGTCTATCCTTCCCCGCGCGGGGACGTCACCGCCCTCTCCGACATCAACCTCGACATCCGCAGCGGCGAATTCGTCAGCGTTGTCGGGCCGTCGGGCTGCGGGAAAAGCACGCTACTTAAGTGCGTCGCGGGACTGGAAACGGTCAGCAGCGGCAGCATGACCGTTCAAGGCACGCCGATCAAAGGTCCGCCTGATCGGCTGGGCGTCGTGTTTCAGCGCGACGTTCTGCTGGACTGGCGTACCATCCTCGACAACGTGCTGCTGTCGGCTGAATTCCTTGGCCATAAGCGATCTCAGGTCGAGCCGCGCGCCATCGAATTGCTTCAGCGCTTCGGGCTTGGCGGCTTCGAAAACCGCCATCCGTGGGAGCTATCAGGCGGCATGCGCCAGCGCGCCTCGATCTGCCGCGCGCTGCTGTGCGAACCGGAACTGCTGCTGATGGACGAACCGTTCGGCGCGCTCGATGCCATGACGCGCGACGACCTCAACGTCGAACTGACGCGCATCTGGCAGGACAGCCGCAAGACCGTGCTGTTCATCACCCACAGTATCGTCGAGGCGGTTTATCTGTCCGACCGCGTCGTGATGATGTCGCGCGCCCCCGGCCGGATCGTCGACGTCATCGATATCGACCTTCCTCGGCCTCGCCCGCTGTCGATCCGCGAAACGCCGCGGTTCGGCGAATTGACCGCCAAGATTCGCCACCACTTCGCCGAACTGGGGATCCTGAAGGAATGACGCGCGGGATTACAAAGCGCCTGTTCGCTGAAAGCCGCACGCGGGATGCGCTGCTGATCGTATTCGGGATGCTGGCTCTATGGGAGATGTCGGTCCTCCTGTTCAAGCCTTCCCCGCTCATCCTGCCGGCACCGTCGGCGGTGATCGCGGAGTTCCTGACAACGCCGTGGGTGTTCATCCGGCACTCAGGCTACACGCTGGCGATCACAGCGGCGGGATTTGCCATCGCGGTGATACTCGGCGTCGTGCTCGCGGTCGGGATCGTCTATTCGCGGTTCCTCGAACGCACGGTTTACACACTGCTGGTGGCGCTCAACAGCATCCCGAAGGTGGCGCTGGCGCCACTGTTCGTGATCTGGCTCGGCACCGGCACCGAGCCAAAACTGGCGGTCGCCATCATGCTGGCGATCTTCCCCATCGTCATCGATACCGTGCTCGGCCTGCGTTCGGTTGATCCCGACATGCTTAGTCTCGCGCGGGTTTCCAAAGCATCGCCCTGGCAGGTGCTGTTCAAGATCCGCTTCCCCTGCGCGCTGCCGAGTCTGTTCGCGGGCATGAAAGTGGCGGTCTCATTCGCGCTTGTCGGCGCTATTGTTGGTGAGTTCGTCGCTGGCGGCTCCGGCCTCGGCTTCCAGATCCTGGTCGCGCAAGGGCAATTCGACACGCCGCGGGTGTTCGTATCGCTGCTGCTGCTCGGGTTGATGGGAACCGTCTTATTCTATCTGGTCGACTTCGCAGAACGGCTGTTCCTGCCCTGGCACGTTTCGCAGCGGCCCCAGGGCGGCGGTCCGACAGGCCACTAGGCGACATGCCATTCCGCTCCGCGCGCTATCAGGTCGCGGAGCGGTAGGAGTTCCAGCCCATTAGAAGGCTGCGCGGCACATGCAAACCCGCCGCGATGACAGGACACCACGATGACACCCGCCCACGTTTCGCTCGGATTTGCGGCCCTGCTGCTGACGTCGATCCTGTGGGGCAGTAATCACGTGGTGGCGCGCGCGGCGCATGAGATCGTGCCGTTACCCGCGATGGTATTCTGGCGTTGGGCGTTGGCTTTGCTCGTCCTGACGCCAATCGCGCTGCCGCTCATCCTGCGCAGCCGCGAACCGTTACTCCGCAATGCACGGCAGATCACCATCGGCGGCATCATCGGCGTCGGACTGTTTTCATTTCTGCTGATCGGCGGCGCCTATCAGAGCCTAGCCATCGAGGTCGGCATCATCAATGGCACAACTCCGGCCTGGGTGGCTCTGATCGCATGGGCCAGCGGACAGAGCCTAGTCGGCGCGAAAGGCTGGAGCGGCCTCGCCCTCGCGTTTCTCGGCACGGTGATCATCGTCACGCAGGGTAGCCTGGAAGTTCTGGGCGCGTTCGACATCCGCATCGGCAATCTGTGGACCCTGCTCGGCGCCATGGCGTTCGCGTGGTTCTCGCTGCAGATCAAAGCCTGGAGCCGCGAAATCGGTTCGCTGTCGCTGACGACCGTTACGGCGTGGGCCGGCTGCATTTGCGTGATGCTGCCGGTCTACCTGATCTGGCTGGCGACCGGCGGTCCCGCATTCTCCTTCAACGAAGCGCAGCTTCCGCAAGCCCTCTCGGCCATCGCCTACATCGGACTAGGGCCAACGCTGATGGGCAATGTCTGCTATCTGTTCGGTGTCACCGTCGTCGGCCCGCAGCGCGCGGCCGCGTTCATCTATCTGAGCCCGGTGTTCTCGGCGCTGTTCTCGGTCATCTGGCTTGGCGAGACGCTGCACCTGTTCCATCTGGTCGGCTTCGCGCTGATCGTCGTCGGGCTCATCGTGGTCAATCTCGACCGCACCGACGCGCAGCCGCAAAAGGCGCCGGCGCAAAGTACGCCGTGACGCAAACCGCCCCCTTCCGGCTCGGGAAGGGGGCGGCGCCATGCACACCAGTGAAGATCGCCGTTAGGCGACGCGGTCGATCTTCTCCAGCTCGTCGATCATGCCGGCGATGACGTTGAGACCCTTGTGCCAGAACTCGGGTTTCGAAGCGTCGAGCCCGAACGGCGCCAGTAGCTCGGAATGATGCTTGGAGCCGCCGGCCTTCAGCAGATCGAAATACTTGCCGACGAACCCGGGATGCGCCTCCTGGTACAGCGCATACAGCGAGTTCACGAGGCAATCGCCGAACGCGTAGGCGTAGACATAGAACGGCGAATGGATGAAGTGTGGGA
>JAEZBU010000087.1 GCA_023426855.1 Pseudomonadota bacterium
GACCAGTACCTGCCCCTTTCCATCGTGCGCGCGCGGCTGATGGACCGCTTCACGCTGGAGGATATCCCCTATCGCACCGGCGGCCCGGCTCGCTATGTGCAGGTCAAGGAAACCGGCGGACGCCTCGGGTTTATCACGCCGATGACGCACAACTTCTGCGAGAGCTGCAATCGCGTACGGCTGACCTGCACCGGCACGCTCTATATGTGCCTGGGGCAGGAGGATGCCGCCGATCTGCGCGGCCCGCTGCGCGCCAGCTCCGACAACGCCCTGCTATACACGGCCATCGACGAGGCCATCGGGCGCAAGCCCAAAGGCCACGACTTCGTCATCGACCGCCGCACCCGCCGCCCTGCCGTGGCGCGCCACATGAGCGTCACCGGCGGCTGAACACGCTGACGAATAAGCTTATCATGCATTCGCTTGTAAACTGGCGCGAGCCTCTCTAAATTCAGCAGCACATCAAGAGTTGGGCAATGCCCGACGCCAACCTGCTTACCCGAGCAAGGTGGCGCTCCCGCCAGGGAGGATGTGGCCGAACCGGCAATCATACGGGTTACGCCACTGATCGGTCCTGCTCGCTACCCGTAGGTCTGACAGAAACGATGCCGATCAAAATTCCCGACAATCTCCCCGCCCGTTCCATCCTCGATGAGGAAGGGGTGATGGTTTTGCAAGAAACGGATGCGATCCGGCAGGATATCCGGCCGCTACGCATCGGCCTGCTCAACCTGATGCCCAACAAGGTCAAGACTGAAACGCAATTCGCGCGGCTGCTCGGCGCCTCACCGCTGCAGGTGGAGCTGACGCTGATCAAGATGACCAATCACGTTTCGCGCAACACGCCGAACGACCACATCATTTCTTTTTATCGCGATTGGGAGGACGTCCGCTCAGAGAAGTTCGACGGCCTGATCGTTACGGGCGCGCCGATCGAAACGATGCCCTTCGAGCAGGTATCGTATTGGGATGAACTGCGCCGCATTTTCGATTGGAGCCAGACCCACGTCCACGGCACCTTCAACATCTGCTGGGGGGCGCAGGCGGCCGTCCACCATTTCCACGGCATGCCCAAATATGAGCTGGGCGAAAAGATGTTCGGGATCTACCGGCACCGGATCCTCGAATTGGCGTCACCCTACCTGCGCGGTTTTTCCGATGATTTCCTGATTCCGGTTTCACGCTGGACCGAGGTGCGCCGCGAGGACATCCCGCATGGCAGCGGCATGAACATCCTGGCGGATTCGGATGAAGCCGGACTGTGTCTTCTCAATGATCCAGCCCACAACTCTCTGCACATGTTCAATCACATCGAGTACGACACCGGCTCGTTGGGGGACGAATATTTCCGCGACATTGCGGCGCGCAAGGCCATCAAGGTTCCGCACAATTACTTCCCCGACGACGATCCCAAGCGTCCCCCAACGAACCGCTGGCGCAGCCATGCGCATTTGATGTTCGGCAATTGGATCAATCAGATCTACCAGACCGCACCGTTCGACATCGACGCGATCGGTTCAAATCGGCGTGGGGAGCAAACCCTCACGGCCGCGGAATGAGCCATCCGAAATCTGCGGGGCTGGAATCCGCGGAGGCAGTCTTTCTCGCGGCAACGTGACGTGTGATAGTCACGAAAAGCGGCCTGCATTTGATAAGGGCCGTATTCGTCTCGGAGGCTGACCCCGCTCCTATGCCGTTGCTACCCAATCCGGCGCCGACCGGAAGCGATAATGTGCGCGGCATCCTGGCGATGGTCATCTCCATGGCTGCGTTCGTGGTTGCGGATCTGATCGTCAAACACGCAGGCCGGGATTTGCCGATTGGCGAATTGCTGTTCCTGCGCGGCTTCTCGGCCGCCATTCTGATCACAGCCGTCGCGGCCTTTACCGGTGCCCTGAAAAGCGCCTGGAAGGCGATTTCGCCACTCATGGCGTTGAGATGCCTGGGTGACGTTGGCGCCAACCTGTTCTTTTTCCTGGCCGTCGTGCGCATGACGTTCGCGGAAGTCAGCGCCATCGCTCAATTCACGCCACTCGCATTGACGGCCGGCGCTGCGTTATTTCTCGGCGAAGCCGTCGGCTGGCGGCGATGGGCCGCCCTGCTTGTCGGCATGATGGGCGTTATTATCATTATCCGTCCCGGCAGCAGCGCCTTCGATTGGGCCGCGCTTTTCGTGATCGCCTCGGTCCTGTCGGTCACCGCCCGCGATCTCATTACGCGCCACATGGGCGTTCGCTTTCCGGTGCTGCTGCTGTCGCTCTTTACCGCAGTCGCCGTTGCTATCGGCGGCCTGGTGATGATGCCGTTCGAGACCTGGCTCATGCCCTCCAACGAACTGATGGTGCTGATGCTGATCTCGGGCGTCTGCGTGTTCATTGGCAACTACCAGATCATCGTCGCCCTGCGCACCGGCGAGATCGCGGTCGTGGCGCCGTTCCGCTACACGATCCTGCTGTTCGCCATCATCGGCGGCTATCTGATATTCGGCGAAATGCCGGATGGCATTACGTTCGTCGGAATTGCCGTCCTCATCGGCGCGGGCCTCTACACCCTCCACCGCGAACGCATTCGTCTGCGCACGGCGAGCGCCAAGCCGTCTTGACGGCTAAGCCAGCGCGGAACGCACTGCGCTGCGGATCTGCTCCAGCGTCAAAGGCTTACTGACGAAGCCCACCTTTGGAATATTCAGCGAGGCAAAATGATCGGTGCCGCCGGCAAATCCTGACATCAGCAGGATGCGAAGCCCCGGTTTCACCGCCGCTGCCTGCTTGGCGAGTTCGACACCGTCCAGCCCGGGCATCTCGACGTCGCTGACCAGCAGATCGAAGTCGCCGGGCGCAGCAACCAGATGCTGGAGCGCCTCCTGGCCATCGGCACAGCGGACGATCTTGTGTCCTTCGGCGGACAACGCGCGACTGACAAGATCAAGGGCCGTTGGATCGTCGTCAGCCAGGAGAATACGCGCCATGGTCACTCCTTTTGGTCCGCCGCAGCGGCAACGCCTGGTTATTCGGTTCGCACGATCTGTCCGACGAATGGCAGCTCGCGATAGCGATGCGCGATGTCCATGCCGTAGCCGACCACGAACACATTGGGGCATTCGAATGCGGCGAAATCAGCTTTCACCTGAACGGCACGCTCGACCGGCTTGTCGAGCAGCACGCAGGTGGCAACCGTGCTGGCGCCGCGCGCACTGACCAGATCCTTCGCGAATGCCAAGGTCCGCCCGGACTCCAGAATGTCGTCGACGAGCAGCACGTTACGGCCATCCACCTCGATCTCGATATCGCGCAGGATGTCTACCACGCCGGACGATTTGGTGCTCTTGCGGTAGCTCGACAGCGAAATGAAATCGACTTCCGGGCTTAGACCGTTGCGATGCAGCGCGCGGATGAGGTCGGACGCGAACACGAAGCTGCCGGTCAGGATTGCGACCACCAGCAGCCGATCAAGCTTCCTGGCGGCGATCTCAGCCGCGATCTGGTCGATCCGCTGCGCGATTTCCTCCGGCGGAAAAACGACCTCGATCCGCCCATCCACTTCGCTGACTTCGCTCATCCATCCACCATGTCCGGCTTCGGTAAGCCGGTTTCGCAAAAGTTGTGGCTCCACTTATCAGCTGATTGGGGACTGCAAGGCAAGCAAGGCTGATGCATGTTGCGCACGATGATACTGAACACCGCACGTCACAGCCTGGGCCGCGCGGGGGTTCGCACACTTTTGACGCCACGTTGTCCCCAGTACACGAGGACGCCACAATCGTGAGATTGATCAGGCAAGCCGCTTCCCGCATAAGGGGAGTCGAGGGAGCTTCGAGGTCGCGGGGCAGTGATCCGATTTCAAAATGTCGGCTTGAGGTACGGGCGAGGACCGGAGGTTCTGCGCGAGGTGAACTTTCACCTCAAGCCAGGCTCGTTCCACTTCCTGACCGGACCGTCCGGCGCCGGCAAGAGCTCGCTGCTGCGCATGCTGTTTCTTTCGCTGACGCCGAGCCGCGGCCAGTTGCATCTGATCGACCAGGAAGTCAGCCGTGTCACGCCTGCCCGCCGCGCGCAACTGCGCCGCCGCATCGGCATCGTGTTCCAGGACTTCCGCCTGCTCGACCACCTCACGACCTGGGAGAATGTCGCGCTGCCGCTGCGCGTCGTCGGCAAGCGCATTCCCGAATACAAGGAAGACGTCACCGACCTGCTGCAATGGGTCGGGTTGGGAGAGCGCATGCACGCGTTCCCGTCCGTGCTTTCGGGCGGTGAGAAGCAGCGCGCAGCCATCGCCCGTGCCGTCATCGGAAAACCGGAACTGCTGCTCGCCGACGAGCCGACCGGTAACGTCGACCCTCAGATGGCGCGCCGTCTGCTACGATTATTCATCGAACTTAACCGCCTCGGCACGTCCGTCGTTATCGCCACCCACGATCATCAGCTTATGCGGCAGTTCAAGGCGCCGCGTATCGAACTCCATGAAGGCCATGTCAGGATCCTATGACAGGCCGTCCATGATGCGGCCACCACCGCGTCCGGCCAATCTCGACCCGTACCGCTACGACCCCGAGCCGGACCCGGTGACGGGGCCGCCAACCCATGCACCCGACTACGACACGGAGACGACGACCACGGCAGGTTCCTACCGGCATGATCTGCAAGCTCCAGCCAGGCCCGCAGCGCCTCAGAAGGAGCCTGTCAACGCGCCTATCGTTCCCGCAGGCTCCGTCACCGGCAAATCTCTGACGCTCGTCGTCTCAATCATGTGCTTCTTCGCCTGCCTGACCGCAGGTGCCGTCTACATGATGAACCAATCCGCCTCGGCCTGGCTGCGCGACATCGCCAGCGAGGTCACGGTTCAGGTCGAAACGGTCGACAAGCCCAACGCCGATGTTGCGGCGGCCGAGGTGGCGGCATTTCTCGCCAGGCAACCTGGTGTCCGCGCCGCGCGTGCCCTCAGCACGTCGGAGTCTGCCGCCTTGCTTGAGCCATGGCTCGGCCAGTCCGAAACATTGCAATCGCTGCCCATTCCGCGGCTGGTGACACTCGAACTTGATCGCATTCAACCGGCGGACCTCACTCAGATCAGGGCCGATCTGACCACGCATTTCAAAGGCGTAACGCTCGACGACCATCGCCATTGGCAACAGCAGATCCGCACGGTCACGCGATCCTTCGCGCTTGGTGGTCTGGCCATTCTGATCCTGGTTGCCTCGGCGACAACCGCCATCATCGTATCCGCGACCCGCAGCGCCATGGCGTCCAACCGCGAGATCGTCGAGGTGCTGCATTTCGTCGGCGCATCCGACCGCTTCATCGCACGCGAGTTCGAGCGTCACTTCCTGGCGCTCGGTATCCGTGCCGGGCTCGTCGGCGCCATCTCGGCGATGGCCGTGTTCTTCGTCATGCCGACCGTCATGGAGGTGCTCGGCGGGGGATCGGTGACGCTTGCCGAGATGCGAAGGCTGGTCGGCACGGGCTCTCTCGATATTCCCGGCTACGTTCTGCTGGGTTTCGTGGTGGCCGTTATCGCCGGGCTCTGCATGCTCACCTCGCGCTTCGGAGTCTATCGCATCCTGCACGCGCGGCAGTAATCTGCCGGTGGCTGCACCGCTCGACCCGCGTGCTGCGTTCCCCCTGGGCATACTCCCAGCCCTGCTTATCCACCGGCCGCCGTGACGGCGCCGGAAACGGATGGTATGGCAACCAAGTTGTGAGTCTGGAAATCAGAACACAACCGGAAAACAGCAGGTGGCACGACGACTGGTGACACATACGCCAGCAGATAACGGGAGAACGCCCAAGAGCAGACGGCGCGTGTTGCGGCTGTCTGTTGCGGTTGTTTTTTTGCTCGGCATCATTCTCGGCGGCGGCTTCATGTTGTTCGCCGACAACGTGACCCAGCGCAGTGGCCCGGCCCAGCAGAATGCCGACGCCATCGTCGCCCTGACCGGCACGCCGCAACGGATCCAGGAAGCGGCGCAACTGCTCGCCAAGGGACGCGGACAGCGCATGCTGGTGTCAGGCGTCAATCCACAAGCCACCAGTGAAGAGGTGCGCCGGATGACTGCCCTGAGTGCGAACCGCTTCGATTGCTGTGTCGATCTCGGCTACGAGGCCAAGGACACCATTGGCAATGCCGACGAGGCGCGCGCATGGGTCGACGCGCACAAGTTTCGCAGCATTATTGTCGTCACCTCGGACTACCACATGCCGCGCAGTCTGGCGGAATTCGGCCGCGCCATGCCCGATGTGACGTTGATCCCGCATCCGGTGGCGTCCCGGCTGCAGCGCGGCCACGCCTGGTGGAAGAACCCAGTCTCGGTACGCATTCTCGCCGCTGAATATGCGAAGTTCTTGCCGTCGGCTGTCCGGTTCGCAATGGTCAAGCTGGCGCGGGCCGTGGAAACGCGGATCGCCACGGCTGCACCCGCCAGCTCGTCGTAAGTCCTGAAAGCCGTGGTCATGCTGCGCTCTCTGATTTTTGCCGTCGTCTTCTACATCAACACGGCAGTGTTCCTGATTGTCGGCAGTCCGCTACTGTTCGGCCCGCGCAGTTGGGCAATGATGGGCCTGAAGGCCCATGCGCGTGCCAGCCTGTGGTGGCTGAAGGTGATCGTCGGCACACGCCTGGAGGTCCGCGGTCTCGACAAGATCCCGCCCGGCCCGGTCCTGATTGCCGCCAAGCATCAGTCGGCCTGGGACACCTTCGCGCTGATCCCGCTGCTCAAGGATCCCGCCTTGATCATGAAAGCGGAACTGATGCGCATTCCGCTGTACGGCTGGTTCTCGCGCAAGTTCGGCATGATCCCGATCCGTCGCGAGACGGGTCCGTCGGCGCTACGCGAGATGGTGCGAGAAGCGCGCGCGCGCGTCGATGCCGGCCGCGAAGTGCTGGTATTTCCCGAGGGCACCCGCCGCGCGCCCGGCGCGCCCCCGGATTACAAGTCGGGGCTCGCACTGCTCTATGACGGGCTGAAAATTCCCTGCGTTCCTCTGGCTTTAAACTCGGGGCTGTTCTGGCCGCGCCGCCAGTTCATGCGCTATCCTGGCACCATCGTGGTCGAGTTTCTCGATCCCATTCCTCCCGGCATCCCACGCGCCCAGTTCAAGCTCATGCTGGAGAACAGCGTCGAGACGGCTTGCACCCGCCTGATTGAAGAAGCCGCACGCGCGCCGAATCCGCCACCCGGCGCGCTGCAGGCGCTTGCTGACACAAAAGAAGAACTTTTGAAGAACAAAAATTGACGCGAGCGCTTTGAAACACTAAATTCATCGGGATAGCGTGGAGTACGGCATGCATCCCGATCCGCTCAAGTTGAGCCCCATTTCGGCGCACGTCTGGAATGAGAAGTATCGTCTGAAGGCCCCGGACGGCGAACCAGTCGA
>JAEZBU010000392.1 GCA_023426855.1 Pseudomonadota bacterium
ATCGTCAAGCCATCGGCGCGCCAGCTCAAGCAATGGCGCCAGCTCGGTTTCGACACCGACGACTATCTCGGGGAAGTGGGCTTAAGCGTTCCGGCCGGCGAAAAGCGCTATAGCGCGCTGGAGCAGATGTGGTCGCGGCCGACCTGCGAATTCAACGGCATCACCGGCGGTTATCAGGGCGTCGGAACCAAGACGGTGATCCCCTCACGCGCTTCGGCAAAGATCACCTGCCGGCTCGTCGCGGGCCAGGATCCCAAGCACGTCATCGCCAATCTACAGGACTTCCTGCGCGCTCGCGCACCGGCCGACTGCAAGGTCGAGTTCACTGAGTCGCGCGGCAGCGAGGCGATGGGATTCGATGCCGACGCACCGCACGTCAAAGCCGTTGCCAAGGCGCTCGAAGAGGAATGGAAACGCCCCGCGGCACTGATGGGCTCGGGCGGCTCGATCCCGATCGTTACGACCTTCAAGCAGCAACTCGGCATGGACAGCCTGCTGGTCGGCTTCGGTTGCGAGGACGACCGCATTCATTCGCCGAACGAAAAGTACAATCTGTCGAGTTTCAGGAAAGGTGCGCGCAGTTGGGCGCGCATCCTGGATCGTCTGGCGCGCACGTGACACGGGGAGACCAAGCACGATGACCACTGCATTTCTGAAATCCGTGCGCGCAGTTCTCAGCGCCGGACTGATGGCCGCCGCCGCGCTGCCGCTGATGTTCGCCGCTCCGGCCGAAGCCCAGCGCAGTAGCCAGAACCGCGCGCCGGCACAGAACACAGCCGGCGACTTCGACTATTACACACTGGTGCTGTCGTGGAGCCCGACCTATTGCGCCAACCTGCGCCAGGGCGACTCCGACCCGCAATGCCAGGCGACCAATCGCGGGCGGCCCTATGCTTTTGTATTGCACGGCCTGTGGCCGCAGTATGAGCGCGGCTATCCGGAATACTGCCGCACGCGCGAACGTCCGTTCGTGCCACGCCCCATCATCAACAGCATGCTCGACATCATGCCCAGTTCGCGCCTCGTCATTCACGAGTACCGCAAGCACGGCACCTGCTCGGGCCTGACGCCGGAGGGCTACTACGACCTGTCACGGCGGCTGTTCGAGAAAATCAAAATCCCCGAGCGCTTCATTGCGCCGGCAGCCCCCTTCACCATCAGCCCAGGTGATGTTGCCGACGCCTTCATCCGCGCCAACCCGGCGCTGAAATACGACATGCTGGCAGTGGAATGCCGCGGATCGGGCAACCGGATGCGGGAAGTTCGCATCTGCTTCTCGCGCGAGGGCGAATTCCGCGCCTGTGGCAGCAATGAGCATCAGCGCCGCATGTGCTCCGCCGACCGTATGTTTGTGCCGCCGGTACGAGGTGGTGGCGGCGGACGGGTTCTGCCGAGCCGCACGCCTCCGGGACAACGCTCGCTCTGAGCCACATGCGGTGCAGCGAAAGAATGCGGTGGATAGTCCCCACCGCCCGCTGACCGTGGCTGCCGTGCAATTGCGGCTGCCACGATGATGTCCGCATCATGCTGCAGAGGGTCATTGATTCGCCCTTCGCCAGAACATGGCAACTGAGGGCATGCAGCATGGTCACCGGCCAGACGACACCGGAAAACAATGAAAAGGCAGAACGCGACAGCGCCGCCCGGGGCGGCATCGATGTGCGCTGGCTGGTCCCCGGTCTGGCCTGTGTCGGGCTGCTCGCCGGAGCGCTGTTCTGGGCGGTCGGCCTGAATGTCAGCATCACGCCGGCAACGAGCACAATAACCACTGCCTCCATCGCACCAGACACCCACGAGACGCACGCGACGATGGCGGCACGCGACAGCACCAATTGCGTGACGCTGGCAATCGGGCGCGAAGGCGCTGAAACACGCGCTTTTCCGTGCGCCGTCAGCCTGCCCGCCCTGCGGGAAGCGTCATCCGGCCGAACCGATCTAGCCGAACTCAAGAATGAATTCCTCAGCGGCATCGCCAGCGCGATCGCCCAATCAGACGAACCCGCGCCCGATCTTGGAAGCACCGCCACGGCGGTGGATTGACGCTTTTCCCCAGGGGTGTTTTTTGATCGACGCCGAGGGTTGATTCGCTGCGCCCTCCGGAGCACCTTGCCCACCCAGTCAACGGTAGGGCAATCGCGTGATGACGGATCAAAAATTCTGCGTGGGCGAACAATGGACCTATCGCGCGCCAGCAGGGTTTGAGACATCCCGCATCGTCATTGGCGCCATCGTTTCGTTCGCAGATAGCGATCCAATCGTCTGCTGCGCGGTATTTGGCGCACCGCGGCGTCTACCCGATGGCCACATCGCACCTGTGACGATCCCGTTCCTGCCAATGCAGGCCAGCGCGCTCGCCGCCAGCGTTGCCGGACGCGACGGCGATGCCGACGTTCCGGAGGGATTCGCCGCCGCATTCGAAAACTGGCAGCACGATGCCCGTGGGCTGTCGGTGTTCACGGTGCCGTTCGAGGGCCGTCTCGATGCCCTGATCGCACGGCAGATGGCGCAAAGCCTCCCGCCCGCGGCCGAATGAGCAGCCGCACGGCCGACACACGGCAGTTAGCCAGCCCGCAGCCAGCTCAACCTGAGCCGGTCGCCCTCCCATAAGAAAATCCGTCGCAATTTCGCTGAGATCAGCCCTTCAAGCCGTCTTGCGCATGCGCTCCGGCCGCCAGCTTGCCGGCGCATGGCAAATCAGGCCGGTGGCTGAGGGGACAGGCGCAGCATCGACGCGCGTCGGATCGAGACTCCAGCGACTTGCCAGCCGCATGACGTGCTCTTCCGTCGGATAGAGGATCAACTCGCCGCCGGCATCGCCGAACCGCTCGCGCACACCGCGCAGCTCGAACAGCTTGAGGCCCAAGCCTTTTTCGTCCTTGGTCGGCTTGCCTTTGTTCCAGATGATGCCATCGTCGCCAATTGCAAACGCGCGGACCAGCTTGCCGTCGATGATCCGTGCCCAGGCGAAGAAGTCGATCAGCGGATAGCTGAAGTAGTATTGGACCTCGACGAATTCGCCACCCAGTTCGAGCAGCATCGGCGTGCATTTGTCGACGAAGTTGCGGCCCACCGGATAGGGCAGCGGCAGACCGATCACAAAGGTCCAGCCGTTGACCGGCGGCGTCACGAAAACGCGCGTCTCGCCGAGACGGTCGTCATAGACGGTGCCGATTCCCGAGTTCCAGTTGCACGGTTGGGGATCCTGCAAGCCCAGGACGTCGATGACACGGTTGGTGTCACGGGTGCGAACGGCGAGCCACGCCATCTTGTAGCCGAAGGCGGCCGGCCGGTCGGGCGTCGAATCAAAAAGCACACGCCCTGGCGCTATGCGCGGCGCCAGCCTGTACGCGGCAGTGGCGATAGTCAGAACCAGTAGGATGGCGATGATGATGACCACGAGACCGCCCCCCTTCACACGAGTAGCAGCCGAAATTACCGCCACCGGAACATTGCCGACAAGCGAGCGCGCCATCACACCTGGGGAAAACTCGCTGTCGCGCACAGAAGCGTGCCAGCTCGCGGCACCGCGCGGCAGCGGGATGCATGAAACGGCCCGCGAGCTGGTTCGCCGAGGGGGATGACGGAAACGGCAACTACCGTCCAGAGGGCGCATCCGCCGCGGCCATGCCAGCCTGCTTTTCGCCGGCAAGCAGAGCCTAGCAACGCGTCATGACGAGCACATGAAAGTTTGATGACGGACGGACCGCTTTTCTGTCCAGAAATGAAAAGCCGAGGCCATCGCTGGCCTCGGCACTTTGAGCAGTCACTTCGGGGACTGATGAAGCGGAGCTGCGCGTCAATAGGTGAACTTGGCCGAGAACACGAAGCGCTCGTCGCACAGCTTGGTTGCCGCGCAGATGCCGCCGTTGGCCGTTCCGATGTCGGTGTCCCAATAGCGGAAGTCGAGAGCGAACTTGTCGATCGCGAGACCCAGGCCGACGTTCCAGTAAACGTAGTCGTCATCGGTCGTGATACCGTTGACGAGATAGCCGTCAGCACTGTCGCCGAACTGATAGCCGACCAAGGCGCTCAGCGTCGGGGTGAACATGCCGATCTTCGCAAACTCGTAGGCAGCCGAACCTTCGAACGTCCACACTTCACCGGTCTCGGTCGTGTAGTCCGGCGAGTAGAAGACCGTGCCACCCAGGGTCAGGTTGGTGATCGGTGAACCGCTCACGCCGGCCTTCAACTCGACCATGTTCAGCTCGGCACCGGGATCGGTCGCGCCGGGATAGGTATAGTAGATGACGCCGAAGTCGAACGACAGACCTGCGAACTCCGGCTTGAAGCCGGCGTAGAAATCGACCTCGACGTCAGCAGGCGAATTGGGACCAGCCGAGAAATCGATCGTGGACGCCCAGGTACCAATGTAGAAGCTGCCATAGGTGACGTCGAAGCCACCCTGCACGGCCGGCTTTTCCCATGACTGTGATACGCCGCGATAGACGTAATCCGAAGTGCCGCCGACGTTGAACGAGAATTCGAGCTGACGGCCGCTGGATGGCGCATCCTTGACGCTGCCGCCAGCGATGGCGGTTGTGGTCAAGCCGGCAGCAAGTAGTCCGGCCATGCCAAGGGCAAGGCCTGCTCCGCGAAGTGCGAACATTGAATCTTCCCCCAATAAGAACCGCGCAACGTCACCGCCCCGGTGACCGTCTCCCACGCGCTCGATACCGTTGTTTCCTCAGGCATCGTCACAGTCAGGAAATAGTTTTGTTTAATTCTACGCAAGCGAGTTCCTTTAAGTATTCGTTCGATTCAAGCGCGCGTTACGCAAGTGCAACGATGAACACAACTTGCTGATTTCTCAGGCTGTTGAAGATGAAGTTTTGAGCAGCCAAGTCCGCCCCAGACGCTCAGGAAACAGGCGAACGCTCGCATTTAGGGCAGCGCGTGACCGGCTTTAGCGGCGGGCAATATGCGCGTATCGTGTCGCGCGTGCGGATCGTCATGTCTTCGTCGTGAGTCCGTCACGCAGACATGACGCGGCAAACCTCGAGCTGGATGATGGGACGTCACAAAACAGGAACCGTGCTTGTCACCGGCGGCTCACGTCGCATCGGTGCCGCCATTGCGCGGGCTTTCGCGAGCTGGGGCTGGCGGATCGCGATCCACTACCGCCATTCGCGCGAGGATGCGGACAGGTTGGCCGCCGAACTGCGCGCGCTCGATGCAGACGTCGCTTTGCTCTCGGCCGACCTCGCCAGCATGGACGACGTATCCCACCTGATCGACCGCTGCGCGGATGCGCTCGGACCGCCGACCTGCCTCGTCAACAATGCTTCGGAGTTCCTGCAGGATGATCTTCACGCGCTGACGCCGGAGCTTTGGGCGACGCATATGGACGTCAACCTGCGCGCACCGGTATTCCTGGCTCGCGCTATGGCCAGCCGCTTGCCCGCCGACCAGACCGGCAACGTCATCAACATCATCGACCAGCGTGCCTGGCGGCTGACGCCGGAGTTCTTCTCCTACACGCTTTCAAAAAGCGCATTGTGGAGCGCTACGCAGATGCTGGCGCAGGCGCTCGCGCCGCGCATCCGCGTCAACGCCATCGCGCCCGGCCCCGTGCTGCCCAGTACCTACCAGAAGCCGGCGGATTTCGAGGTCGAGTGGCGCAACACCCTTCTGCATCGTCCGGCCAGTCCCGAAGAGATTGCGGCCGGCGTGCGCTTCATTCTTGACGCTCCCGCACTCACGGGCCAGATGATCGCCCTCGACAGCGGCCAGCATCTGGTCTGGCGTTAAATATCCGGGACGCGATCCCGGTCAGCACAGTGACAGAGCCTTTCATGACCCATCGCCCGCGCCGCGTCCTGATCCGTGAGCTGGAGCTTATCGGCAGCGTCGGGGTTTATGAGCACGAGCATCGCTACCAGCAGCGCATCGTCGTCTCGCTGGATATGCAGGTGGTCGATAGCTACGACGGCACCTCCGATCAGCTTGGCGCCGTCTACGATTATGATCTAGCCATCCGGGCTATCAAGCAGACCATCGATGGCGGCCATTTCAACCTGATCGAAACCATCGCCGAGCGCATCGCTGAGGCATGCCTGACGGACGATCGCGTCATCGAAGTATGCGTGCGCGTCGAGAAGCCCGACGTGCTGCCATCATGCCGCGCCGTCGGCATCGAGATCCGTCGGGTGAAGCCGGCCGCCTAATCCAAATCACCGGCTTCGTGCGATAATTTCCGGTTCGCCACAATTCCTCCGCGGGCTGTACCAACTTGTGCCCAAAAGATCGGCGATCTCTGGAGACGCTGAACGGAGCGTGCGTCAACCTCCCCTTAAGGTTGATCGACATAATTGGTCTGTATCGATTCCATACAGACGAGTTGTAGACGCTCATCGCGGAGACAGAGAGATCCCATGACGAGCCGGGCCGCCGCTCCCCTCATCCTGTTGTTCACGCTGGCCGCTTCGCCGGTCGCTGCCCAGACTTTGCCTGCAGTCAAGACCACAGCAGCCAACAAGGTCGCGGCCTGCGCCACGCCTGGCCGCTTGATGGCGTTCGTCCAGCAGCGCAACGGTTCGCTTGACGCGCGCTTCGCCGACATCGCCACGCAGTATATGCGCCACGGTGAAGCGCTATCGGTCCGTTGGGACTACGCGTTCTTTCAGATGCTGCTGGAAACCGGCAACCTCTCGTACCGCCGTGGCAACGGCAAGCCGGGCGATGTCAGCCCCACGCAGTATAACTTTGCCGGCCTCGGCGCGACCGGCCGCGGCGCTCCGGGCGAGCGCTTCCCCGATCTGTCGACCGGCGTGAAGGCGCATCTCCAGCACTTGCTGCTTTATGCCGGTGACACCATCGTCGACCCTGTCGCTGAGCGCACCCGCAAGGTCCAGGAATGGAATGTGCTGACCTCCTGGCAGAAGACCATTAAAGGCCCGATGACCTTCACGCATCTCGGGCGTAAGTGGGCGCCGGGTGATCGCGGTTACGCCAACAAAGTCGGCGCCATCGCCAAGGCCTTCTATGATGGTCATTGTAACCAGCCGGACCCGCGTCCTGAACTCGTCGCGCAAGCGCGCAAGGGGCGTGGTGGTGGAGAGAGCGTGAAGATCGCAGCCGCCGCCAAGGATACCCCCGAGAAGGTCTCGGGCCAGGATCTGGCGCGCCGCGCGGCTGAACAGGCACGCGCGGAAGGCCTGACGCAACGCTCCAGCCTCGGCGCTTCGGGTATGGCCAAGCAGTCCGTCCAGGCTGTCGCCAGCGATATCGCTGCATCCAGCGTCGGTGCAGCAGAAACCCCAGCAGATGAAACCGCCAATGTTCAGCTCGCGGCAGCAGCGGCTGGCGCAGCAGCAACGGCAGCAGCACAGCCCAAGTGCCGCGTCTGGACCGCCAGCTACGGTGGCCAGAAGGCCATCATCATCCGGGCGCCCAACGACGGCTTCGTCAATTACACCGTGCTTGACGTCAACGAAGGCGCCGAGAAGCGCGAAGCCGAGGCCTACATTGCCGCCTATGCCCGCGGCGGGCAGGCAGTCGGTGAATTCCCCAATCAATCGAGTGCGCTCGACAAGGCCTTCGAATTGTGTCCGGAAGGTTGAGTATCGCACACACAGCATTACGCGCTCGCCGGCTGCTGATGCTCGCCGGCGCTGCTCTTTTTGCGTGCTGGTCAGCGTCTGCCGCGGCCGCACCACCCATCCGCACCAGCGCCGCCAATCAGGTACCCGCCTGCGTCACGCCGGCCCGGCTGATGGCGTTCCTGACCGAGCGTAACACCCGCCTCGATCCCCGCTTCAGAGACATCGCGGTCTGGTATCAGCGCCACGGCCAAGCGTTGAACGTGCGATGGGACTATGCCTTCTTCCAGATGGTCATCGAGACCAACTTCCTGACTTATCTGCGCGGCAATGGGAAACGTGGCGACGTCGATCCGCGCCAGAACAACTTCGCCGGCATCGGCACCACGGGCGGCGGGGTTCCGGGTGACAGCTTTCCCGACGTCAGCACCGGCGTGCGCGGGCAAATCGAGCATCTCGTAGTGTATTCGGGCGAACGTCTTGCTGCGCCCGTCGCACCGCGCACGCGCCTGAAGCAGGATCACATCCTGGCCTTGTCCATGCCACTGGCCCGCAAGCGCCCCATCACCTTCCAGGATCTCGCTGGCCGTTGGGCCGTCGATCGCGCGTACGGTCGCTCCATCGAATCCATCGCCGCACGGTTCCGCGCCCGCCATTGCACGGGCCAGCAGATCGCCGCGAACATGCCGCCGCGCGCGCAGCAGCAGCCACCTATGCGGCAGGCCCCACCGCCACAATTCCCGGCCCAGGCCAGCGCCGCCGGGATGCCGCGCATGGCGCCGCCGGTCGCCGCCGCGCGTCCCGCTCCACCGCCACGCCCGGAGCCGACGGCCTGTCGTGTTCTGATGGCGAGCTACGGCGGCACGAAAACCATGCTGATCCGCCACGTCGCGCCGGACGCCATCGAGTTCACCGCGCTCAAGGTTCTGGACGGCTTCGAACAGTCGATGACCGATAGCTATCTCAAGGTGCACGCGCCCGGTGGTACCGTGATCGGCCAGTATCCGTCGTCCGACGATGCCTTCGCGCAGGCGTTCCGCTTATGCCCGGGCGCCGAGCGCCGCGCCGGCTGATCGCGCACTTTCCCGCCTCGCCATTCGTCGCAACCCGAGCCGAAGCCGGGCGATGCGCGTTACTGCTGGACGCGGCCGATGGCTCGTCGCGATTTGATGCCGTCAATCGCCCAACTGATGGAGAAGCGGCGTGGCCCAGGCCCCGGTCATCGTCTGGTTCCGGCAGGTGATGCGGGTTACCGATCATCCGGCACTGACTGCCGCTGTGGCGACAGGCCAACCCGTGATCGCGCTTTACGTTCTCGATGACGACCCAGCCGGCGTATGGCGGCTTGGCGGGGCGCGACGCTGGTGGCTGCATCACAGCATCACCGCGCTGGATTGTGAACTGCGAGACCGCGGCAATCGCCTCATTCTTCGCCGTGGCGACGCCGTGAAGATCATCGCCGAGCTCGCAACGCAGCAGGGCACAACCACAGTGTTCGCGACCCGCAGCTACGAGCCGTTCGCGCGTAAGCTGGAAGACAATCTCAAAACTGCGTTGTCGGATGAACGCATAGACTTGAAACGTTACGGCGGGACGCTGTTGTTCGAGCCGGACGACGTCGCGACGAAATCCGGCAGGCCATTCAAGGTCTACACGCCGTTCTGGCGCGCGGTATCGGAGCGCCATCCGCGCCAGCCGCAGCGTGCGCCGAAATCCGTTCCCGCCCCGGATCGTCTGCCACGCAGCGATAAACTCGAAAATTGGGGTCTGCTGCCGACCAAGCCGGATTGGGCCGGCGGCCTGCGCGAAACATGGGTGCCCGGTGAGACCGCCGCCGCGGAGCAGCTCGCAACGTTCCTGGATGAAGCGGTCGATGACTACCAAACCCAGCGCGACCGGCCCGACAAGCCCGGCACGTCGCGCCTGTCGCCTTACCTGGCAAATGGCGAGATCAGCCCAAACGCCTGCTGGCACGCAGCCCTGACGCGCGGCACCAGCAACGGCGTCGAGACTTTCCTCAAGGAGCTGGTCTGGCGCGAATTCTCCTACCACCTGCTGTTTCATTGGCCGGATCTGCCGTCCGCGCCTTTTCGTCCAGAATTTGCGGACTTTCCCTGGTCGTCGGCGAGAAAGCCGCTGGAAGCGTGGCAAAAGGGGCAGACCGGCTATCCGATCGTGGATGCCGGGATGCGCGAGCTTTGGCATACCGGATGGATGCATAATCGCGTGCGCATGGTCGCCGCCTCGTTTCTGATCAAGCACCTGCTGATCCCCTGGCAGCAAGGCGAAGCCTGGTTCTGGGACACCCTGGTTGACTCAGATCTGGCCAATAATTCCGCGAGCTGGCAGTGGGTCGCGGGTTCAGGGGCGGATGCCGCGCCCTATTTTCGCATCTTCAATCCGGTCAAGCAGGGCGAGACGTTCGATC
>JAEZBU010000173.1 GCA_023426855.1 Pseudomonadota bacterium
AGCCAGCCGTTGATGGGATTGCCTTTCTTGGAGCGTGCCATGCCTGAGAGCTCTAGTCCTGATCTTGCTGTTCGTCTTCGCCGCGCCGAGGCGTGCGGCTGATTTCATCGAGAAGCCGATCGATGCGGTGGCCGCTATCGAAGCTCTTATCTTCGCGGAAGCGGACATCCGGCGCGAATTTCAGATTGACCGCCTTGGCCACGAGACCGCGGATGTAGCGGCGGTTCTGTTCGAGTGCGTCGAGCACCGGTTTCACATCCTGGCCGCCGAGCGGCATGACGAAAACCGTCGCTGTGCGCAAATCCGGCGACATACGGACTTCGGAAATGGTGATGACATGCCCGGCGATCACATCGTCGTAGATATCGCCGCGGGCGAGCGCTTCGGACAGTGCGTGGCGGATCAATTCGCCGACACGCAACTGGCGCTGCGAAGGTCCGACGCGGGCATCAGGCGCACGTTTGGGCATTTGCAATCCGGCCGGGTTCGAACCGGCGCGGCCTCCTCGGATGCTTTAACGAAGCAGAGTAAAATCTAAGATCGGCGCTGGAAAACACGACGACCGGCGGGAGATGTCCTCCCGCCGTCGCCATCATGATCGCCGATCGCTTACAGCGAGCGCTTGATCGTTTCGATATTGAAACACTCGATCACGTCGCCGGCGCGGATGTCCTGGTAGTTGGCGAAGGCCATACCGCACTCCTGCCCAACCGGAACTTCCTTCACCTCGTCCTTGAAACGCTTCAAGGTCGAGAGCGTGCCCTCGTGAATAACGACGTTGTCGCGGATCAGGCGCACCTTCGCACCGCGCTCGACCTTGCCTTCCGTGATCCGGCAACCCGCAACCTTGCCGATCTTGGTAATGTTGAACACCTCAAGAATCTCGGCATTGCCCAGGAAGATCTCGCGGATGGTCGGCGCAAGAAGGCCGGACATCGCGTCCTTCACATCATTCACCAGGTCGTAAATGATGTTGTAGTAGCGGATCTCGACGCCATCGCGCTCCGCCGCCGCCTTCGCCTGCACATTGGCGCGGACGTTGAAGCCGACGATGACCGCCTTCGAGGCATGCGCGAGCGCCACGTCGGACTCGGTGATGCCGCCGACAGCCGAATGGACGATCCGCGCCTCGACTTCGTCAGTCGAGATTTTCTTGAGCGACCCGGCAATGGCTTCGACAGAACCCTGCACGTCGCCTTTGACAAGAAGCGTGAACTCCTTGCGGCCAGCTTCCTTGAGCTGCTGCATCATCTGCTCAAGCGTGCGGGCCGTACCAGCCGTGCCCAGCGTCTCGCGACGCTTGCGGACACGATAGTCCGTGATCTCTCGGGCGCGCGCCTCGCTCTCGACGACGGCGAACTGGTCACCGGCTTCCGGAGCCGAGTCGAAACCAAGCACTTCGACCGGAACCGACGGTCCGGCTTCCTTGACGTTCGCGCCCTGGTCATCGATCAGCGCACGCACGCGGCCCCACGCGGAGCCAGCCACGACGATATCGCCGACATGCAGCGTACCGCGCTGAACCAGCAGCGTTCCGACAGGACCGCGACCGCGCTCCAGCTTAGCTTCGATGACGAAGCCTTCCGCCGAACGATGCGGGTTGGCCTTCAGCTCCAGCAATTCGGCCTGCAGGCCGATGGTTTCCAGCAGCTTGTCGAGGTTCGTACGCTTCAGCGCCGAAACCGGCACTTCCAGCGTGTCGCCGGACATGCTTTCGACCACCACCTCGTGCTGCAACAGATCGGTGCGCACGCGGGTCGGATCAGCGGCGGGCTTGTCGATCTTGTTGATCGCCACGATCATCGGCACTTTGGCCGCCTTGGCGTGGTTGATGGCTTCCACAGTCTGCGGCATCACGCCGTCGTCAGCAGCCACCACCAGGATGACGATATCCGTCACCTTGGCGCCGCGGGCACGCATGGCCGTAAAGGCTTCGTGGCCCGGCGTATCGATGAAGGTGATCGGATGACCATCCGGCGTCGTCACCTGATAGGCACCGATGTGCTGCGTAATACCGCCCGCTTCACCGCTTGCCACGTTGGCGCGACGGATCGCGTCGAGCAACGACGTCTTGCCGTGGTCGACGTGTCCCATGATGGTGACGACAGGCGCGCGCGGAGTGAGATCGTCCACCTCATCCTGCTCACCGATGAAGCCTTCTTCGACGTCGGCTTCGGAAACGCGCTTCGGCGTATGGCCAAATTCCTGCACGATGAGTTCGGCGGTGTCCGCATCGATCACGTCGGTGATCTTGTGCATCGCGCCCTGCTTCATCAGCAGCTTAATCAGGTCGACCGCACGCTCGGTCATGCGGTTGGACAGTTCCTGAATCGTGATCGCTTCCGGGATCACGACCTCACGCACGATCTTCTCACGCGACTGGGGAATGCCCATCGCCTTGAGCTTTTCGCGCTCGCGCTTGCGCTTCAGCGACGCCAGCGAACGCTCGCGCTGGCGCTCGTCGAATGCGTTGGTGATGGTCAGCTTGCCGCGCACGCGCGCGTCATCGGCACCCTTCACCGGCGTACGGACCAGCTTGCCGGCGCCCTTCTTCTTGGCGCGGCTCTCATCCTCGTCAGCGATTTCAGCGGCAAGCCCACCCGGCTTGGCGGTACGCTTCGCCGGCTCGGCTTCGCCCTTCTTCAAACTCTCAGCGACCTTCGGACCGCTCCGATCCGGCCGCGACACGATCACCGGCCGCGTCATGCCAACGACCTTGATCGGCTCCGGCTCGGATGGTGTGGCTTCTGCAGGCTGCTCGGCAACAGGGGCAGGCGTTGCCTCTACGGCCGGTGCGGCTTCAGGCTCGGCCGCGACAGGCGCAGCCGGCTCTGCAGCCGGCGTCTCGGGCGCAGCCTCAGTGGCAGCCGCCGCGTTCTGACGTGCGGCCTCAGCCGCTGCCTCCGCAGCACGGCGCTCTTCTTCCTCGCGGCGCTGGCGGTCAAGTTCCTCTTGACGCGCGCGCTCAACAGCCCTGCGCTCCTCCTCCGCATTGCGGACCTGGGCAGCGGCCAGCGCCTTGGAGCGCGCTACGCGTTCTTCTTCCGACAGGGTGCGCAGCACCGTCGGCTGTCTGGGCTGTTCCTGGCGCGGCGGCGGAGGTGGCGGTGCAGCCGCAGCGGGGCGTGACGGCCGCGTTTCCACAGGCGCCGTCGTCTCTTCGACTTCCTGGCCGGAGAGCATCCGCTTCTTCTTCTTCTCGACCACCACCGACTTGGACCGCCCGTGGCTGAACTTCTGCTGCACGTGGCCCGACTCGACCGTTCGCTTCAGGCTGAGCGGCTTGCGTCCGCCAGACTGGCCGGTCTTGTCAGTGGTTTCCTTCGTCTCGCTCATACCTTGCCCGTTTCTAAACGCCTCACGGCCGCGTCCACACGATCGCGGTCTTGACCTTCAAACGGCCGCGATCCCAATCGATATCGGGTCACACGGCCGGCCTCGTTCAGGAATCTCGTCGTGGCGCCGCCTGCGCTGAGCGCAGCATGTACCACATTCAGCCGCCCTAAGGCTAAACTCATTTGCTCACTGGTCAATTCGCCAATGATCACAGCGTCACGGCCTGCTTGCGCCGAAATCGCCAGGAAACGCCGGTCGAGCTTGCCAGCACCGTCCGCCGCCGCATCGGAGGCATGCAGCAGAACGGCCACACTGCCGGCAATCAGCGCCGCTTCGATGCGGGTGAACCCCGTCGTCACCTTGCCCGCCTTGTTGGCGAGGCTCAGCGCTTCCAGGCTCCGCTTAACCATCAATCGATCAACTTGATCGGCCAGATCCGCCGCAGCGTTGACCTGCCGCTTCAGGCCTCTGGCAAACGCCTTGCGCTTGACCGCTTCTTCGACCGCACCGTGTTCGGCGGTCACCCAGACGCCCCGCCCCGGAAGGCGACGGCCAAGATCGGGAACGATCTGATCATCCGGCCCAGCGACGAACCGGATCAAGTCCTCAGGAGCGCGCTCCTGGCGGCTGACGACGCAGGTGCGCAGCGACGGGTTGAGCCCCACCGTTGCATCTTCTGCGATCTGCGTCCTTGCCGCCATCAAGCTTATGTCCGCTCCCGTTCATAGCCAGTTCACGCATTCGAGCCGGCAGAGCCGGTCGCTGCATCGTCGCCACCTTCTTCAGCCGCTTCATCAGCAGCCACTTCCTCCGCGGGCTCGATCCAGCCCAGCAGCACGCGCGCTGCCATGATCATGTCCTCAGCTTCCTTACGGCCAACTTCAAAACCGTCGAGGAAACCCTTGTGACGCACGGCGTCGCCGTCCTTGTCCTTCTTGCGCTCCGTCCAGCCAACGAGATCGTCGGTCGCGCAGTCGGCGAAATCTTCCAGCGTCTTGATATCGTTCTGGCCCAGCGAGACCATCATCGCGGTCGTCATGCCCGCGACTTTCATCAGGTCGTCGGAAACGCCGAGTTCCTTGCGCTTCGCGTCGCGCTCCTGCTCGATACGATCAAGATATTCGCGAGCGCGCGTCTGGATTTCCTGCGCCGTGTCCTCGTCGAAGCCCTCAATATGGGCGATCTCCGACAATTCTACAAACGCGACCTCTTCTACCGATGCGAAACCTTCGGTGACGAGAAGCTGCGCGATGACTTCGTCGACGTCGAGCGCTTCCATGAAGATCTGCGAGCGCTCGGCGAATTCCTTCTGGCGACGCTCGCTCTCTTCCTGCTCCGTCAGGATATCAATGTCCCAGCCGGTGAGCTGCGATGCAAGGCGTACGTTCTGACCGCGACGACCGATGGCCAGCGAGAGCTGGCTCTCCGGCACCACGACCTCGATGCGGTTGGAATCTTCGTCGAGAACGACCTTGGTCACCTCAGCGGGCGCAAGGGCGTTGACGATGAACTCGGCGGCATCCGGCCGCCACTGAATGATGTCAACCTTCTCGCCCTGCAGTTCGTTGACCACGGCCTGCACGCGCTGGCCTCTCATGCCGACGCAGGCGCCGACCGGATCAATCGAGCTATCCTTTGAGATGACGGCGATCTTTGCGCGTGATCCCGGATCGCGGGCCACCGACTTGATCTCGACGACGCCGTCATAGATTTCCGGAACTTCCATCGAGAACAGCTTGGACATGAACTCGGGCCGGCCGCGCGACAGGAATATCTGCGGCCCGCGCTGCTCGCGACGCACGTCGTAGATGTAGGCGCGCACGCGATCGCCATAGCGCACGTTCTCGCGCGGAATCATCTCGTCGCGGCGAATAATACCTTCTGCGCGGCCCAGATCGACAATGACGTTGCCGTATTCGACGCGCTTTGCCGTACCGTTTGCGATCTCGCCGATACGGTCCTTGTATTCGTTGAACTGCCGCTCCCGCTCGGCCTCGCGCACTTTCTGCACGATGACCTGCTTGGCGTTCTGAGCCGCAACACGGCCGAAATCCAACGGCGGCAACGATTCCGCGATCAGGTCGCCGATCTTGGCGTCCGGGTTGCGGCGCTTAGCGTCTTCCAGATTGATCTCGGTGGAGTCGTTCTCGACGTTCTCGACGACCGCCAGCACACGCGCCAGTCGCGTATCGCCGGTGCGCGGGTCGATCTCGCAGCGAATGTCGTTCTCGGCGCCGTAGCGCGATTTGGCCGCCTTCTGGATTGCGTCTTCCATGGCCTGGATGACGATCTTGCGGTCGATCGACTTCTCACGCGCAACGGCATCTGCAATCTGCAGAAGCTCCAAACGATTTGCGCTGACACCTGCAACGGCCATGCGTTCTATCCTTACATGCTCAATCTTCCAGTCGCGGCTCGTCGCCTGGCGCGTCATTCGCACCCTGCTTCGCTCGACGCAGCGCATCCCGGACCAGTTCTTCGGTCAGAACGAGCTTGGCGTCAGCTACAAGCGCGACGGGAAAGCCGACCACCGTGGTCCCGATTTGATCGAGAGTCACGGTCATGCGTACTTCACCGTCTTCAAAACCCTCGAGCATGCCGCGAAAGCGTTTGCGGCCGTCGACGAGTTCCTTGAGTTCAACCTTTGCCTCATGGCCCGCCCAGTCCTCGAAATCCGAGGGCCTGACCAGCGGCCGGTCGATGCCGGGCGAGGAAACCTCGAGCCGGTAGCTACCCGTTAGCGGATCGTGAGCGTCGAGCAAAGGAGATACTTGCCGCGAAACCGTTTCGCAATCCTCGATTGTGAACGTTCCACCGGCTCGCTCAGCCATAATCTGGACCGTCGGGCCGTCGCCGCCAAGGATAAGCACCCTGACCAAACGAAAGCCGAGATCTTCTAAGGTTGGCTCGATGAGCGCTGCTATGTCCGAAGCGAGACCAGTTTCGCGAATGAAGCGCTCTGACTCTGCGCCCACATCACGCTGTTCCATAATGCCTCAATGACCGCAACGTACAAGTTTTATGAGAGCTCAGAAAACAAAGAAAGAGCGGACCCTGGTTGGGGCCCACTCTCAGAGTTGAGATGATCATGAGCGATTTAAAAATAGAATACATCAGACTTGCCGGTCAAGGCATTTTGACAAAAATTTAGCGATCTGCCTGATTTTCGAGCCAAATATCGCCGCAGATCGCGTCAAACGCGCACAAATCTCAGATAAGAGCAACGGCGGCCAGCGGCCAAAGCCTTCTCTTCGTACCGGGTTCTGGGCCAGTCTTCGGGACGCTCGCGCCAGTCGGACGGCCTGGTTGCCGTCCATTCGAACGCCGGGCTCGGCTGTAAAGCACGCAATGCCGTTCGCGCGTAGTCGCCAATGTCCGTTGCGATGCGCAGCTCGGCGCCCGGCTTCATGACCCGCGCCAACGCCGACACCAATGTCGGCGAAACCAGCCGTCTTTTCTGATGTCGCGCCTTTGGCCAAGGATCTGGAAACAGGATGAACGCCCGCGCGATCGAAGCATCCGGCAACCAGCGCAGCAGCGGACGCGCATCATCGGCATGAAGCCTGATCCGATCCAGCTGGCGCTCCTCCATCGCCGACAGCACCTTCACCACGCCATCCAGATAGGGCTCGCAGCCGATCAGCCCGACATGCGGATGATGCTCGGCCTGCCACAGCAGGTGTTCGCCGCCACCGAACCCGATCTCCAGCCAGACATCCTTAACTGTGCCCGCAAACAAATCGGGCAAAGCGGCCGGCGCAGCGCGCGCCAGATCAACACTCAGCCGCGGCAATTCGTCTGAGACCAGGCGTTGCTGCGTGGCGCTGAACTTGCGCCCATGGCGACGACCGAATGAGCGCAGCTCGCGGTCTTTCGATGTATCAGGCGCACGCATGAGCACTATCACCCACTTCAAAATCCGTCGGCCGCAGGTTTCCCCGCGGCCGACTAAAGATCGAACACTTGCCTGCCAGACTGATTAGATCAGCGACTTGATCTTGTCCGCGAGGTCGGTCTTCTCCCAGGAGAAACCGCCATCGTCTTCCGCGTGACGGCCGAAATGACCGTATGCCGCGGTGCGCGCGTAGATGGGCTTATTGAGATCCAGATGCTCGCGAATGCCGCGCGGTGTGAGCCGCATCGAGTCACGCAGCGCCTTCTCAAGCACATCTTCGCTGACCTTGCCGGTGCCGTAAGTGTCGACGTAAATCGACAGCGGCTCAGCCACACCGATGGCATAGGACAACTGGATGCAGCAACGGTCAGCCAGACCGGCCGCGACGACGTTCTTAGCGAGATAACGCGCGGCATAAGCGGCGGAACGATCGACCTTGGTCGGATCCTTGCCCGAGAACGCGCCACCACCATGCGGCGCCGCGCCGCCGTAGGTGTCGACGATAATCTTGCGGCCAGTCAGGCCACAATCGCCGTCCGGACCGCCGATGACGAACTTGCCGGTCGGATTGACGTGCCAGATCGTGTCTTTGCTGATCCAGGTTTCCGGCAGCGTCGCGCGGATGTACGGCTCGACGATCGCGCGCACATCGTTGGAGCTGAGATCTTCCTTGATGTGCTGCGTAGACAGAACGATCTGCGTGACGCCGACGGCCTTGCCGCCTTCATAGCGCACGGTCACCTGGCTCTTGGCGTCAGGCCCGAGATAGGCGGCATCGCCTTCTTTGGTTTTGCGCGCCTTGGCGAGAACTTCGAGAATCTTGTGGCTGTAGTAGATCGGCGCCGGCATCAGCTCAGGCGTTTCGCGGCAGGCGTAACCGAACATGATACCCTGGTCGCCAGCGCCTTCGTCCTTGTTTTCCTTGGAATCGACGCCCTGCGCGATGTCAGCGGACTGCGGATGAAGGAGAACCTTGATGTCCGCGTTTTCCCAATGGAAACCGTCCTGCTCGTAGCCGATGTCCTTGATCGCCATGCGCGCGACATGCGCGACGAGATCCTTGGTGATGGTCGCCGGACCGCGCGTCTCACCTGCAATGACGACCTGATTGGTCGTTGCAAGCGTTTCAGCCGCGACGCGAATATGCCAAGGACTGATCCCGGCCTTCACGCCCTCACGGAAAAACAGATCGACGATTTCGTCCGATATCCGGTCGCAAACCTTATCCGGGTGCCCCTCGGAAACCGATTCACTGGTGAACAGATAAGATTGGCGCGTCACGAAAGACCCCGTTCTACTGATGAAATCACGGACAACCGCGCTTGTTTACAGCGTTTCCGGAAGGGGTCAAGGTGCCTAAGCTGGAAAGCTATCCAGCAAACGCCAGTGCGCAGTCACGCACACTGGCGCCGATGCTGTCGGATCAGACAGGCTTCTCCTCGCCCGCGAGCGAGCGGACGAGATCAACGACTGAACGCCGGACCTTCGGGTCAGCGATGCGGACAAACGCCTTGTTGAGTTCGATGCCTTCGCGGCTGCTTAGAAAATCAACCACGTAAGTGTCTGTCGGCCTGTCGGCGAGACCAGCCGCGGCGGACGGCGTCCGTGCTTCAGCAACGCCACCCGGCGCTTCATCGTAGAAGAACTGAACGCTGACACCCAGCACCCGCGCGAGATCAAAAAGGCGGCTCGCACCAATGCGATTGATACCCTTCTCGTATTTCTGGATCTGCTGGAAGGTCAGGCCCAATTGCTCACCGAGCTTCTCTTGGCTCATACCCAGCAGCATACGCTGCAAGCGAACGCGGCTACCAACGTGAAGGTCCAGTGGATTCGCGCGGCGCGAGCCCTTCTCGACCAATTCTTCGTCGTGTTCCGCGACCGCTTCGTCCTGCCTGATCATCTGCCCAAACTCCCCACCCAGTTGAAACAGCTCGTCGCTGCGCAATTCCTAGGTGCAGGTAACAAGCTCGTCAATGAGAACAGAAGGGGTCAGGTTACCGATTTGTGGACGGAACCGTTGCAATTCAGCAACAATTCACAGAGTTCACTGTCTTCGGGAAAGCAGCAGGCAGGCGGCTGCCACAATCCACAGCATCAGAAACGTCCAATCGCCATAACGCGCATAGAATGGAGGGGACGTTGGTCCGGGCATATTGGCGTCAATGACGCCCCGCTCGTTGAGCCCGAGCTGCGCGAGCACGCGTCCCCGCGCATCGATCACGCCCGTGATGCCGTTGTTGGCGACCCGGATCAGCCCCAGGCCCTCCTCAACGGCACGCACGCGCGCCTGATGGAAATGCTGGCGCGGTCCGGTCGTGTTTCCGAACCAGCCGTCATTGGTCAGGTTGATCAGCGCTTGCGGCCGCTCCGCGCCTTGCACCACTGCGCCCGGAAAGATCGCTTCGTAGCAGATCAGCACGCTGACCGGCGGCATGCCCGCCACCGGCAGCAGCGGCCTGGGACTCTGGCCAACTGAGAACCCGCCACGCCATGCGGTCAGCTTTTGCAGACCTATCGCCTCCAACCAGGCGCGCAGCGGCAGATACTCACCAAACGGCACGAGGTGGATCTTGTCGTAGATGCCCTGCGGCTTCCCGTCGGGATCGAAGACGATGAGGCTATTGAACGCGGTCCGATTGGCCGGTTGTGCTGCGGGATCACCCGCCAACCGCAATGCGCCCGACAGCAGATGCGTACCCGCTGGCAGCATGTCACCGATGGCACCCATGGCCTCCGGCGAGTTCAGCGGCAGAAATGGCATGGCCGCCTCTGGCCAGATCACATGCGTGATGCCGGATAGCCCCACGAAGGTGCCGTCGGGCGCCTGGTTCGACAGCGAGATGTGATCGAAGAAGATGCGACGCTGATGTTCCGGCCGCCATTTTTCGTGCTGTAGCACGCTCGGCTGCACCAGCCGCATACGAACGCCGTTCAAATCAGGCGGCGCAGGCGCCGCCAGTTGCATGGCGCCATACGTCCAGGCCAGTGGCAACGGCACCACCGCCAACAGCGCCAGCCTGACGCCTGCACGTAGCCGGCGCGGCTCGATACCGGCGTCCGCGAGCGCGACAAACGGCACGGCGAAGATCAACACCGTCAGCAGCGTCAATCCATAGATGCCGAACAGCCCGGCCGACTGCATCAGTTCAAGTGGCGACGTCAGCGCGTAACCGAGCACGTTCCACGGGAAACCGGTCAGCACATGGCCACGCAGCCATTCCGACACCGATAGAGTCAAGGCGAGCGCCAAGATACGCGAAACGCCCGGTTTCCACGCCAATGACGCAGTGCCCGTTGCGGCCGCTGTAAACAGCGCCAGCCCGGCAGGCATCAGCGTCACGGCAAATGGCAACAACCATGCAAACTGTTCGGCCTCGACCAGGAACGCTTCACCGATCCAGAACAGGCCCGCCAGGAAGTATCCGGCCCCGAACAGCCATCCGATGACAGCCGCCTGCCGCGCGCGCCGCAGAGCGGCACGAACGGGCGAAAGCGGCGCCATTCCATCTGCACGCAGCACGCTGCCATCGAGCAGCCAGACCAGAACCGGCAGCGTGACGAACAGGACAGGGGAGAAGAAGAACGGCGCGAACGCCAACACCGACGCCGCGCCGGCGCAAACCGCAACCAATGCACGCTGCCAACCCGCGAGATCGCGCACGGCCCGTGAGATCGCGTTCAGGCGGTACATCGCGCCGGCCATGCCGCGCGGAGCTGCAGTGCCGGCGCCTTTACTCATTCAGTTCAGGTGTCCGCAGCCACGGTGGTATCCGCGTTGGGCTTATCGATCCTGTCCATATGAATGCGCAGCTTCTTTATCCGACGCGGATCGGCGTCCAGCACCTCGAACTCGACGCCCGAGCGATGGCGCACCAATTCACCGCGCGCCGGCACACGACCGACCAACGCGAACACCAGGCCGCCGAGGGTGTCGATTTCCTCCTCCTCGTCGGCGTCCAGAAGCTTGATGCCGATGTGGTCTTCCAGTTCCTTTACCGGCGTGCGCGCCGACGCCACCAGCCCGAGGTTCGGATCGCTGGCGATGTTGTCTTCCTCGGTCTCGTCGTGCTCGTCTTCGATATCGCCGACAATCTGCTCGACCAGATCTTCAATGGTCACCAAGCCGTCGGTACCACCGTACTCGTCGATGACGAACGCCATGTGGATGCGCGTCGATTGCATCCGGATCAGCAGGTTCATCGCCGGCATCGACGGCGGAACGAACAGCACCGGCCGGCGGATTTTCGCAGCCGTCATCGGCCGCGAAAGATCGACATCGCTCAGATCCAACTCAGCGAGCCGCGGCAGCGCGGGGGTCGTCTCCTCGCCATCTGCGTCCTCCGCGCTGTCGTTGCGCACAGGTGGGGCGGCCTGGGGCTTTGCGTCCGCGCCCTCTTGCCCGGAGACTTCGTTCAGCAGCCAGCGCATCATATCCTTGATGTGGATCATGCCGCGCAGGTCATCCAGCGTCTCGTTGTAGACGGGGATGCGCGACACGCCGGCTTCCTGGAACGTCGCCAGCACTTCGGCCAACGTTTCGCTTTCCTCCAGCGCGATGATATCGGCGCGCGGCACCATGACGTCATCGACGCGCAGCCGCCCGAACCGCAGCAGCCGTAGCAGCATGCCGCGCTCTTCGGCGCTGATGTCTTCCGCAGCCTTGGGCTCGCCGCGCAACGCATCTTCCAGCGTATCGCGCAAAGTCTGCGTGCCCGGCAGGCCAAGGCGCGCCTTCAGTCCCGAAAGCCAGCCTTGTGTTCCATTGCCCCGGCCGTCATCACCGACTGCCGGGTCACTACGTAAAGGATCGACGTCTGTCATCGTCTGCTGAGTGTGGCCTCCCTATGAGCCCGCGCGTCCGTTCACTCCGCCCCCGCGTAGGGGTCGTTGATCCCGAGCTGACCGAGGATTTCAACTTCCAGCGCTTCCATTTCAAGGGCCTCGCCCTCGCTCTCATGGTCGTGACCGAGCAGATGCAGCAGGCCATGCACGACCAGATGCTGCAGATGATCCCGGGCTGTTTTGTCCTGCTCCGCAGCCTCGCGCACAATCGTCTCGGCGGCCAGCGCGATGTCGCCCAGGTAGCGTGGCGCACCGGGCGGCAGGTGTGTCAGATCTGCTGGAAAAGACAGAACATTGGTTGGCTTGTCCTTGCCGCGATAGGTGCGGTTGAGCTCCTGCACCTTGGCGTCGGACGATAGCGCGACGGCGGCTTCGGCGTCGGTGAGGTCGAGCCGCAGCGCCACCGCGTCCGCGGTAGCGGCCAGCAGCGTTTCGACCGGCTCGAACGCGCTCCAGTCGCCATCTTCCGCCAGAACGTCGAGCGTCAGCCTTCGCGGAGGCTCGGAAGGCTCATCGTCCATGGCGCCTGGCATTTCGGCCAAGCCGGTACTGTCGCAGTTATCACCCATTGCGGTCGCGCTTGTTGTCAGCGGCGATTTTATCATAGGCCTCGACGATGCGCGCGACGAGATCACGCCGCACCACGTCAGCCGAGGTGAACCGGACCACCTCTATGCCTTGTACGTCAGTGAGCAAACCGACGGCTTCTTCAAGCCCCGACTTCTGGCCAGACGGAAGATCGATCTGGCTCGGGTCGCCGGTTATCACCATCTTGGAGTTCTCGCCCAAGCGGGTGAGAAACATCTTCATTTGCATGCTCGTCGTATTCTGGGCTTCGTCCAGGATAACGAAGGCATTGGCCAAAGTGCGGCCGCGCATGAACGCCAGCGGCGCGATCTCAATGATGCCGGTCTCCAGGTCGCGCTCGACCTTTTCCGGCGGCAGCACATCGTATAGCGCGTCGTAAAGCGGTCGCAGATAGGGATCCACCTTCTCGCGCATGTCGCCCGGCAAGAAGCCGAGCCGCTCGCCGGCCTCCACAGCCGGACGCGACAGGATAATGCGCTCGACAATGCCCCGTTCCAGGCAATGCGCTGCGTAGGCGACCGCAATGTAGGTTTTGCCGGTACCCGCAGGTCCGAGACCGAACACAAGGTCGGTATTCTCCAGCGCTCGCATATAAGCGCTCTGCGCCGGATTGCGTGCCTTGATAAGACGGCGGCGGGTCGCGATCTGCGCCTGACCGTCGGCGGCGGTCTCGCCGCTGGTATCGTCGCGGCCATGACGGATGAGGCCATCGAAATCACCCGGCCCGACCTGCTCGCCTTTTACAACACGCTTGTAGAGCTGCTCCAGCACACCACGCGCGATATCACAGGCCGACTCCGAGCCGGACAGGATCACCACGTTGCCATGAGCATGCGCCTCGATTCCGAGACGATCCTCGATCAGCGCCAGATTGGCGTCGTATTCGCCAAGCAGCTCGGCCAGATACCTGTTGTCCTCAAAGGGGACAACGATGCGCTTTTTGGCGTGAGATGGCTTGCTTGACCGTCCCGCCCCGGCCGCTGGTCCGCGGTATGCGCTCAAATTCAGGACTCCAAAGCGAGCGCCCGCCCGAATGAGCAGGCCACCCTATTGCAGTTAGCATAGCGTATGTAGGAGATGCATGACAGTCGTCCAGCGCGAGGGCTGGGAAAATGCTGCGCATACGCCGCAGCGCGCGCATCCCGGTCCCGAAGTTCTCGCGAGTTCGAAGCCAGGTTGCCGAGCCAACGACACAATCAAAAGCGATATTGGAATCATAGGCTTGCTGGTGTGATTCAGCCTGAAACGTCGCTTTGAGCTCAGCAGCGTGATCCGGCGGATTTCCCGATTCTCACACTAGCGCAGCACCCCGGCGAGGCTGTTGACGCCCGCGCCCGAGATTTCAACCTGCTGCACGCAACCGAGTAAGCTTATCTCGGCATCGGCATGGACCGACTGCAGATAGGGCGAACGGCCGATGAGCTGACCTGCGCGGCGGCCGATTTTCTCAAACAGCACGGGAAAAACCTTGCCGACACAGTCCGCGTTGAACTGGATCTGCTGGTTTTGCAGAAGTGCCTGCAGGCTGTGCAGGCGCTCCGTCTTGACCTCCTCCGGCACGCGATCTTCCATGTTGGAGGCTGGCGTACCGGGACGCGCGCTGTACTTGAACGAATAGGCCTGAGCAAATCCGACCTCGCGCACGAGATCCAGAGTCTGCGCGAATTCACCATCGGTCTCCCCGGGGAAACCGACGATGATGTCGGTCGACAGGGCGATATCCGGCCGCGCCTTGCGCATGCGTTCGATGATCCGCAGATACTCTTCGGCCGTATGCTTGCGGTTCATCGCCGCCAGGATGCGATCCGACCCGGCTTGCACCGGCAGGTGCAGATACGGCATCAGCTTCGGCAAACTGCCATGTGCATCAATGAGTTCGTCGCTCATGTCGTGCGGATGGCTGGTCATGTAGCGCAAGCGCTCGAGCTGATCGATCCTAGATAGATGTTCGATCAGTTGAGCCAGTGACCAGTCGCGACCATCGGGGCCTTCGCCATGGTAGGCGTTGACGTTCTGGCCCAGCAGCGTGAGTTCACGCACGCCCTCATCGACCAGCCTGCGCGCCTCTTCCGTGATCTGCGCGACCGGCCGCGACATCTCCATGCCCCGCGTATAGGGCACGACGCAGAACGTGCAGAACTTGTCGCAACCTTCCTGCACGGTGAGGAAGGCCGACGCCGGGCGCTTGCCTTTACGGGGCGGAAGCTTGCCGAATTTGTCTTCTTCGGGAAATTCGGTGTCGACGATCTGGCGGCCCTCGCTTCGGGCCTTACCGATGAGTTGAGGCAGGCGATGATAGGCCTGCGGCCCGATCACCAGATCGACGACCGATGCCCGCTTGACGATTTCAGCGCCTTCGGCCTGAGCAACGCAGCCCGCGACCGCGATCATCGTCTCCTTGCCCTCGATGCGGCGCTCATCCTTGAGCTGCCGCAGACGGCCGAGTTCGGAATAGACCTTCTCGGCGGCCTTTTCCCGGATATG
This sequence comes from Pseudomonadota bacterium, assembly GCA_023426855.1. Lineage (GTDB taxonomy): Bacteria > Pseudomonadota > Alphaproteobacteria > Rhizobiales > Hyphomicrobiaceae > ZC4RG25. Next base: position 15,149 of record JAEZBU010000173.1, read on the forward strand.
GCAGGTATTGAGCACAACAAGATCGGCATCGTCGGCATCGGTCGTGGCGGCATAGCCCTGCGACGCCAGCGCTTCGGTCATGCGCTCGCTGTCATAGACGTTCATCTGGCAGCCGAACGTCTTGATGAACACCTTCCGGGTGTCCGACATGCGTCGTCCTCGTCTCAGTGGCCGAAACCCGC
>JAEZBU010000209.1 GCA_023426855.1 Pseudomonadota bacterium
TCCCCGCTTCTTTATCGGGGCGCCCCCCAAGTCTTTCGGCAAGCAGTCAGCCGCTGCCCCCTAATTTCGCAAGGGTTTCGGAACCTGGCCAAAACGCCCCGCGTTCCTGCGGCGATCCGGTTGTCCGACACCTACCCGTGCACGGCCCAAAACGCCTTCGAGACCTTGCCGTGCCGCAGATTGCTTATGCGAGGCCCGGATCCGGAGGATCCAATCCATGCTTTCGGCAATCGCGCGCTTCTTTCTGCTGGCAGTTTTTGCAGCTTTGATTTCGTCGGCATCTCGCGCACAAGCGCCAGCGCCATCCGTGCAGTTTGTGCAATCGGCCAGTGCGGTCAGCTTCAAAGACGGGGTGCTCACCCTGGCTGGCGCATCGCCTTCGACGATCTTCTTCTCGGATCGCCCACAGCGACTGTCAGGTCATGTCCGCAACGACCATTTCGTGAAGCTGTGGTCTGAAGGCAAGAACAGCTTCGCGAGCGATCCGCCAAATGCAACACTGTCCACGTTCGCCCCTGACGGGCGACCACGCCAAGCCGTGCTCGAACTCAGCAATCCGCGGCTGGAAGGCCAATCCATAGCCTACAATGTGCGCCTGCTGCAGGGCGATCTGCCAGCGCAGGGCGGTCAAAGCGCTCTGTTCATCGATGGCGGCAATACGCCGTGCAATTCCGGCCTCGATGATCCGTCATACTCGGGCTATCCGTGCTGGGCACAGGATGCTTTCAGCCCGCGACGCTAACCCTGGCACATAAAACCGCTGCGCCGAGCCGATCCCCCACTTGTCGCTGCAGCGCAGCATCCCCACACTGAGTTATCGGCACCCTGAATAAACTCGGGAAGCGCCGCCGCGCGCGGCGTGGTCCCGCTCCAGGTTGGGCGGTCTCGGTGATGGTTGATAAACACGATTTCAATGAAAAGAACGTGCTGGTTCTGCAGGGCGGTGGCGCGCTCGGCGCCTATCAGGCAGGCGCTTATGAAGCCTTGTCAAGTGCAGGATATGAACCCGAATGGGTTTCAGGGATTTCGATTGGTGCAATCAATGCCGCCATTATCGCCGGCAATCCGCCCGAGCGCAGAGTTGGCCGGCTGAGAACATTCTGGAATCTTGTTTCGAGCAATCTGGTGGCGCAACCGCTGGCGACTGACACCAATTCACGCAAGCTGTTCAATGAGACGAGCGCCGCGCTGGTCGCGTCCACCGGCGCGCCCGGATTTTTCGAACCCCGCTTTCCACCTGCGATCTTTCGTCTGCCGGGATCACCGGAAGCGATCAGCATTTATGATACCAGCCCGCTCCGCACGACGCTCTTGGAACTCGTCGATTTCGATTACCTGAATTCCGGGAACATTCGCTACAGCATCGGCGCGGTGCAGGTGCGTACCGGCAATATGATTTACTTCGATAGCGCCCGTGAGGAGATCTGCCCGGAACACGTCATGGCAAGCGGCGCCCTGCCGCCGGGCTTTCCGCCCGTTGCCATTGGCAAGGAGTATTATTGGGACGGCGGTCTCGTCTCCAATACGCCGTTGCAATATGTGCTTGAAGGCACCGGCGCGCGATCGGACATGTGCATTTTTCAGCTCGATCTGTTCAGCGCCAAGGGCCCACTGCCGGAAACGCTGTTCGATATTTCGCAGCGTGAAAAGGACATCCGTTATTCCAGCCGCACACGGCTCAACACGGACGTCTTTTGCGAACTGCAAGCCATGCGGCGCGCCGTCCGACGCCTTGAGAAAATCCTCCCCGACGATGTGAAGGACAGCATGGATTGGCATTTGCTGTCGAAACTGGGCTGCGGCGCAGCCATTACCATCGTACACCTGATCCATCGCCGGGCTGCGTATTCCACGCAATCGAACGACTATGAATTCTCCCGCTTCACCGTCGACGAGCACTGGCGTGCAGGCCAGGACGATGTCGAACGGACACTGCACAATCCCGCCTGGATAAACCGCGAACCGCCGAAAGAAGGCGTCACCGTCCTCGATCTGACCAAGGAGCTGGATCCCCCCGATCCTGCAAAACCGACATGATCATATCCGACGTGCTGAAGCATGCCTTTGCGATGCCGCTCACAAGCCCGGCTTTTCCATGCGGGCCGTACCGATTTTATAACCGCGAATACATGATCATCACGTATCGGACCGACCCCGATGCACTCAAGGCCGTGGTGCCGGAACCATTGAGCTTCGATGAGCCGCTGGTGAACTATGAGTTCATCCGCATGCCCGACTCAACCGGCTTTGGCGACTACACCGAAACCGGACAAGTCATTCCGGTGAGTTTCAATGGCCAGAAGGGCGGCTATTCGCACGCGATGTTTCTCAACGACGGACCACCGATTTATGGCGGGCGGGAGCTTTGGGGCTTTCCCAAGAAGTATGCGCAGCCATCGCTTGCCGTTGATACGGACACGTTCATTGGCACGCTGGATTACGGCCCGGTGCGGGTGGCGACGGGCACGATGGGCTACAAGCACCGGGCACTCGATCTCAAGGAGGTTGCAGCCTCGCTCGCCAAGCCGAACTATCTGCTGAAGATCATCCCCCACGTCGATGGAACCGCGCGCATCCTCGAACTGGTCGATTACCGGCTCGAAGATGTTGTCCTGAAGGGCGCCTGGACCGGGCCAGCAGCGCTCGAACTCAGATCGCACGCGCTGGCGCCTGTCGCTGATCTGCCGGTGCGCGAGATCGTTTCGGCCACGCACATCCTCGCCGACCTCACCCTGGGGCTCGGCAAAGTCGTGCACGATTACCTCAAGGCCTGAGCATTTTGCGGCTATTGCGCCGTCAGCCCGCCATCAATCGCCAGCTCGGTGCCGGTGATGTACTTGGCATCATCCGAAGCCAGGAAAACGATGGCATTTGCGACGTCGTCCATCTCACCCAGCCGGCCGAGCGGATGCAAAGCACGGGTTGCCTCGCGTGCAGCATCGATATTATCCGCATTGAGCAGTTCCGCGCGCCGCCCCAGGGTCTTGCGGCCCATGTCGGTTTCGATGATGCCAGGATGCACCGAGTTGACGCGGATACGATCGCCCTTGCGGCCGAATGCAATCGCGGTCGATTTCGTGAACAGGCGCACGCCGCCCTTGGTCATCGAATAGAGGGCATCCAGCGGCGAACCCACCAGGCCGGCAATCGATGACAGGTTGACGATTGCGCTGCCGTGCGGGCTTGTCTTCGCGCTGTCACGAAGCGCCGGTGCGGCCAGTTTTGTGCCGAGAAACACGCCCGTCATGTTGATGGCGACAAGCTGATGCCATTCCTCCAGCGTCGCTTCCTCGAAATCACGCGCCAGGAATATGCCGGCATTGTTGATGAGAATATCGAGCCGGCCGAACTGGCGCGTTGCTGCCGCGACGGCGTCCGTCCAGGCTTGCTCGCTGGTCACGTCGAGATCGACGTAGACGGCGCGGTCGGCACCGATGTCGGCGGCAGTCGCGCGTCCCTGATCGGGCAGGATGTCACCCAGAACCACCTTGCCGCCCACCTCGACCATGCGCCGCGCGGTCTCGGCACCGATGCCACGCGCCGCGCCTGAGATCAGCGCCACCTTCCCGTCCAGCCTGCTCATCGAAGCGCTCCGCCTTCCCTGCAAAATGTTGTCGTTGTTGCGGTAGTGCTAACATTGATTGATGGTTCGACATAGGGGCGAACCATGACCGGAAGCGCAGCGATCCATGGCCCATTTCTGTCTGCTTGTCGTAACGGCGTCGCCGGATGAGGTGACGTCGGCGCTGCACCCCTACTGGGACGATGACAACGAGACCCGCCGCCAGCCGCATTTCGTGTTCATCGACGACAAATGGGCAGACCCTGATCCCGAAACAGGACGTCGCGGCTATTGGCGAAATCCCATCGGCAAATGGGACGGCTGGATCACCGGAGGCCGTTGGTCAGGCTTGCTGCCAGGTGACCAATGCCTAGCCGAGCAGGTTCGATCACTGATCGCTGCTACACCGCACCTGCTGGATGACGTCCATGCCGCGCTGGTTAACGGCGAATGGCGGGACATGACCGACGGGCGATCCCCGCCGGCAGCATGGCGCAGCCACGTCCTGGCGACGCTCAACGGTCTGCCTGGTGACGCATGGGTCACAGTCGTCGATTGCCATTGCTGAGCCTTAAGCGTTCGCACCGACTCTCGATTGCGGAAGCAGGTCAAATCACGCAAAGTCTTTTTCCTGATCCGCTCGAAAGCAGGCTTGCGCGACCAGTTTCGAAGGGCAGTGAAACCACTTGCGGGTGTCGACCGACATGACATTCACCGCTGTTGCACGATGCACGGCATTGATCGCGACCCTCCTTTTCACTGTGCTGGTGACCGTGCCGGCGCGGGCCCAGGGCGCACTGTCGTTCGATGAGCAGCTCGGCAGCGTCCAGGGCTGGCGGGTCGGCTACAGCAAAGGCCTGGCCGGATGTTTCGCCTCGGCGTCGTTTACCGATGGCACCTCGATCTGGATCGGCTATGGCGTCAAGCTGCAGTTCTATATCGCCTTCACGAATGCCAAATGGCGCAATATCGAAACCGGGAAAACCTATCAGCTCACCGCCGTTCCGAGAAATTACCGGCGCTGGAACGGCTCGTTCCTGGGTTTCGAGCGCGCGGGCGAGCGTGGCGTGATCATTTCGAACCTGAAGCAGAACTTCCTGCTCGATTTTGCTCGGGCGCCTGGGATGGCACTGAACGCGGGTCGAACACAACTTGCGCAACTTTCCCTCGCCGGCTCCCGCGTGGCTTTGACGCGCGTTCTCGATTGCCAGCGCGACCGTAGCGTACAGGCCAATGCCGACGCGAATGCCAATTCAGCCAAAGCAGCGCGACCTGAATTGCCGAAAACGCGCAAGGCGGGTTCGGGCACAGGTTTCTTCGTAACCGCCAGCGGTCACGTGCTGACCAATCACCACGTGGCGGGCAACTGCAGCAGCCTGACGGTTTCCCAGCTTGGCCAGCCGACGCAGACCGCTAAACTCGTCGCCAGCGATCAACGCAACGATCTGGCGCTGCTGTCGACCGATCTGAAGCCGGCTGCCGTGCCCACCTTCCGCACCCGAGCACGTCTCGGCGAGAATATCGCCGTATTCGGATTTCCACTGGCTGGGTTGCTGGCCTCGGGCGGCAACTTCACGCTTGGCAATATCACGGCCCTGGCTGGCCTCGCGGACGACAGCACGCAATATCAGATCTCCGCGCCGGTTCAGCCCGGCAACAGCGGCGGCCCGTTGCTCGACAAATCCGGCAGCGTCATTGGTGTCGTCGTTTCCAAGCTGAATGTGCTGGGCGTCGCGAAGCAGACAAACGACGTTGCCCAGAACGTCAACTTTGCCATCAAGGCCGCGACTGCCTCGAATTTCCTGGAAACCAACGGCGTGACGATCACCGCCCGAGATGACGTGGAAGATCTTGCCCCCGCCGATCTGGCCGACAAAGCAAAGCTCTTCACCGTCAAAGTGCTCTGCCGATAGCGCGGCCGCGCATCACGCAGGCACGCCATCAGTCGCCGAAAAGCCCGCCACAGCGAATAGGCGACCGGGGTCGGTCCAGACCTTATCGACCATCCAACCGCTGCGTTCCGCCATCTGAGCAACGTCATCGACGCTATACTTGCGCGAACTCTCGGTGTGAATGGTCTCGCCCGCAGCAAAGCTGAACGTGTGATCGTCGATAGTCACATCGCGCGCGTCGAGGCTGGTCAGGTGCATCTCGATGGCCGCGGCCGTCTTGTTCCACCGTGCGGTGTGCACGAACCGTTCGAGCGGAAAATTGCCGGCAAGCTCGCGATTGATACGACGCAGTATGTTGAGATTGAATTCCGCCGTCACGCCCTCGCGATCGTCGTAGGCCGCCAATAGCGTGCCGATATCCTTCTTGAGATCGATGCCCACCACCGCCGTGCCATCCCGTCCGACATGACGGCGCATCCGGCGCATAAAGGCCGATGTATCCGAAGCGTCGAGATTGCCGATCGTGGAGCCGGGGAAAAAGCCCGTGCGGTGCCCATCATTCGGCGCGTCGGGCGGCAAATCGAACTCGGTGGTAAAATCAGCCACGATGGGACGTGTCGCGAGCTGCGGAAAGCGATGCTCGATCCGCTCAACCGCATGCAACAGGAAATCGCCCGCAATATCGACCGGCAGATACAGCAGCGGATCATCCAGCGCACCAAGCAGAATTTCCGTCTTGATGCCGGCGCCCGCACCATACTCGATGATCGTCGCGTGGCGTCCGCAAAACCGCGCGATGTCGCCAGCGTTTTCTCTCAGAATGCCGGTTTCGGTTCGCGTCGGGTAATACTCGGCAACCGTCGTGATCTGCTCGAAAAGTTCCGACCCACGATCATCGTACAGCCAACGACTGGGAAGTGTCTTCTGGAGCTTCGATAACCCCTCGATGACGTCTGCGCGAAACGCGTTGCGCTGGTGATTGGCGATGTCCGGCTGCTCCTTCATGTCAGATACTCTCCGCCAGACGAACGCCCGAGAATTGCCAGCGGGCATCCGGCGGGAAGAAATTGCGATACGTCCGTCGGATATGATCGTCGGGCGTCGCGCATGATCCGCCGCGCAGCACGAACTGGTTACACATGAACTTACCGTTGTACTCCCCGACCGCGCCCTCGATCGCCTTGAAGCGCGGATAGGGCGAGAACGGGCTGCGCGTCCATTCCCAGACGTCGCCGAACATCTGTCGGAGCTCACCGTCGTTCGACGCAGGCCGCGGACGCAGATGCCCCGATCCGGCAAAGTTGCCACCCATCGGCACGCAGTGCGATGCGAACTCCCACTCCGCTTCCGTCGGAAGACGGCGGCCGGACCAATTGGCAAACGCGTCCGCCTCGAAGTAACTGACGTGTGCAACCGGTGCATTGCGATCGACCGGCTGCGCGCCGCGCAGCGTCATGGCCCAGAAATCGCCATCTCGGAACGACCAGTACAGCGGCGCCGACCAACCCTGCACTTGCACCTTGGCCCAGCCGTCCGAGAGCCACAGCAGCGGATTGCGGTATCCGCCGTCAGCGATGAAATCCATCCATTCGGCATTGGTCACGAGCCGGTCGGCCAACCGGAACGGCTCTATCAACGCGCGATGCCGCGGCCCTTCGCAATCGTATGCGAAACCGTCTCCGTCATGGCCAATCTCGACGATGCCACCGTCGAATTCGCGATAGGCAACTGCTCGCGCATCGGTCGGGTGAACGCCAACAGGCCCTGGATCCTTGTAAGCGGGCTGAAGCGGGCTTTGCGAGAAGAGATGGAGAATATCCGTGAGCAGGAGTTCCTGATGCTGCTGCTCATGATGACAGCCCAGTTCAATGAGTTCGCTGACGTTCTCACTGGGCTCGTCCGCGAGCAGCGCGTCGATCGCATCATCCACATGCTCGCGATAGGCGAAGATCGTCTCCAGCGGCGGACGCGTGATCATGCCGCGTTTCGGACGCGGCTGTCGCGCACCGATCGTCTCGTAATATGAGTTGAAAAGGAAATTGAAGTCCGGGTCGAATACCTCATATCCGGCGTGATTGGGCACCAGCACCATCATCTCGAAGAACCACGTCGTGTGTGCGAGATGCCATTTCGCTGGACTGGCATCAGGCATCGATTGCACAGTGGCGTCGGCGTCTGACAGAGGTGCACCGAGCTTGGCGCTCGCTAGACGAACTTTCCTATATAACTCCCGGATCTTTGACGCCTTGCGTATGGAGCGAGCAGCAATTGCAACCATTGCGCGATGCCTCATCGTCTGAGTTTTCGTTCCATGGCGAGGGGGAATGCCGATACGGCTTGGTTATGAAAGCGTTTTTGACAGCAAACGGTTCCACAATTTCTCAGGCAGCCGCGCGGGATCGGACGATCCAGATTTCAGCGCCAGCGCGCTGATTGCTTGAGCGCGATCCTCAGCCTCGCACTTCGAGCAGCTTCGGCGGCCAGCCAAATTCTCGTGTCTTATCAGTCGATCAGCCCAATACGCTCAGCGCCGTTAATCTCAACGGGCACTGCACATGTTTCATCCGTTCACGCTCCGTTATAAGCTGTATCAGTTTGCTACGAACATCTGGCCAGTCTTGCGTAACAGGTGCCACGTTGCGTTACCCACATCAGCTTCAGATCGCGCTCGCCGTAATCACCGCCAGCAGCCTGCCCGCGCTGGCCGTCGAGCCACGCGATATCGGCAACGCCGTCGAGATCCAGCGAGAAGTCTCCGCCGCTCAGGAACAACAGGAGCGGCGCCGCCTCGCCAAACAGGATCCCGTGCGCGAACTGGAAGTCGTGGAGACCGGAAGGGCCTCACGCGGCGAATTCATTCTCGCCGACGACACCAAACTTGCGATTGGTCCGCAAGGCCGGATCACCCTCGATAAATTCGTCTATGACCCCGACAAGAATACCGGTCAGGTGACGATCAACTTCACTAAGGGCGCATTCCGCTTCATCAGCGGAAAAAGCGGCAAGGAAAATTACGAGATCAAGACGCCACGCGTGTCACTGGGCATCCGCGGCACGGTTTTCGACGGCTATATTGCCGACAATGGCGCGGCCGTGTTTCTTCTTCACGAGGGGGCCGTGAACGTTTGCACACGGCGCTGTCACACGCACAACAAGCGCCGCCGGCTGGTTTACGTCACGCGGAACGGACGCATCATCCCGCGCAACAAATGGGACCCCTCTCTGATGCGCGGCGTCCGGCTCAGAACAGCATTTCCGTTTCTGTGCAGTGGACTGACCATCGATCCCAATCGCTGCATGCGCTATGGCGCACTGCAGGCACCAGCCGCGCGGCCGACACGACGCGCCGCGGCGCCAACCCGGCGTGAACCGTCGTTCGTCGAGTTGTTCCATGGTCAGCCGTCCAGTGGCTCCGACAGCAATGCGCCCGCCGGTCCATCCGGCTCACCGGGCGGCGGCGGCCACGGGGGTGGAAAGGGAGATGGTGGCGGCAAGGGCGGTGGACATGGTGGACATGGCGGCGGCCACGGAGGCCACGGCGGTGGTCATGGTGGACACGGCGGTGGCCATGGAGGCCACGGTGGCGGCCATGGCGGACCGGGCGGAGGTCATGGAGGTGGCGGACACGGTGGTGGCGGTGGTCCCGGCGGTGGTGGCCCCGGTGGCGGTGGTCCCGGTGGCGGTGGTCCCGGTGGCGGTGGCCCTGGCGGCGGTGGTCCCGGTGGCTCGCACTAATTCGCACGCGAACGGTTGACGAGAGCGGCCGACCGGTTCAATCCGGCTCGGCCGCCGTTACGTGCTTACCAATCACGCGAACCGCACTGCATAAACCGGCGGCAGATGATGGCTGACACACGTCCAGCCATCGCCCTGATCCTCGCTGACCCATAGGCCACCCGTCGTCGAGCCAAATGCAAGCTGATCGCCGCTACTGTCGATGGCCAGCGCATGCCGATAGACGATGTCATAGGCGTGCTGCTGTGGCAGCCCGTTCGTCAGCACATCGAAGCTCTTGCCGCCGTCACGCGTGCGCGTCACCACCAGCTTGCCGTCGCTCGGAATGCGTTTCTCGTCCTTGATCTCTGGAATGAACCACGCGATATCCGGATCGCGCGGATGAACCGCGACCGGAAATCCGAAGGTCGATGGCCCCGCCTCGGTGATCTCGGTGAACGACCGGCCTTCATCCGACGACACGAAAATACCGTTGTGATGCTGAACCCACATCCGGTCCGGAGCCGCGCGGCACTGCACCAGACAATGCACATCCTGCGCAATCGGATCGTGCGTCAATTCCGGCGGAACATGTTCGGCACGCATGCCCTCGCCGCGCTGCGTCCAGGTCTCGCCCGCATCCTCCGTGAACCAGACACCGCCGGTAGAAACAGCCAGCGCGACACGCTTCGCATTGCGCGGATCGACGCAAATGGAATGAATCCCGGGCAAATCCGCGCCGCCACCCATCCACTGCTTGCGCTTGGGGTGATCCCACAGCGAACGCATCATCTGCCAGCTTTCACCATTGTCCTGTGAGCGAAACAGACCGCCCGGCAGCGTGCCGCACCAGAGCGCGCCGGGCTCGTCTGCACCGCCCGGCTCAAGCGCCCAGATGCGCGCCGTGCTCCAGGCCAGCGGGCGGCCCCACATGTCATTCTCTTCCAATCCCTCCGGCTTCGGCGGATAGGCGGGCGCCGCCACTTCCTCCCACGCATCATCGACCATGCGATGCACCTTGACGCCAAAATGGCCATGATCCAGCGCCGCGTAATGGATGCCGGTCCGCTTATCCGAAAGCGTCAGCGTGACGTTGTCACCGAGAAAATCGGTGCGCGTGATCTCCCACGTCCGACTTTTGCGCTGAAGCCAGAACAAGCCTTTCCGTGTCGAAACGAGAAGCTTCTCGTCCATCATCAGCCTCCTGACAGGGCCTGAAAAATGTAAATGCTGGAAGTGTCATTCACCGGATCGGACAACCGCGCGCGATCGCGGATAACCTCGCCGTTGACGAAGATGATCATGTGCTTGCGCAGCGCACCCTGGTCATCCAGGACGTAGCCCTTGGCCTGCGGATTGCCTGCGAACACCGCGCCCAGCACCTCACCGACCGTTGCGCCCGGCGCTTCTGTCGCCGGACAATGGACATGGCGCTGGATATTCGGCGTGAACGCGACCTTCGCCATGACTGGTTCTCCGGTGGCTGACGGCTTCCGGCGCAAACGGTGGCTTCAGGTATCGGATTTTTCGGCGAGTTGCTTTAGATCGGACAATCCGCGTGTAAATTCGCCGCCGATCATGCTGTCCATGCCAAACACGACGTCCATGACCTTGGCAATCAATGGCATCTCGCCGCGCATCGCCCATGTCACGTCACTACCGCTGCCAACCGGCACGACGGTGAAGGTCACGATGTTATGGGCCTGCATCGGCTCCATCATTTCGAGCCGAATAACGACCTTCTCGTTCGGCGTGGCCTCGGTGATCTCGGCACGCCCTTTACCGACCTCACTATTGCCGGTCCAGGCGTAAGCCGCGCCGACACCGCTCGGCGGGCCGCTGTATTCTATCTTGATCGCGGGATCCTTGCGCGCGAACGGGTTCCACGCATTCATCTGCCGTACATCGTCGATCAACGGAAACACCTTCTCAGCCGGCGCAGCGATGTTGATCGAGCGCTGCACCGTGAACTGGTCGGGCCGCGTGCTGGCGTAGGCGACCAGCCCGCCCAAAGCCACGACGATCAGTCCCGCGACGATACCGAGTATCCGCAGCATGGCACTATTCCATCTTTGAAAGCGCAGCCGTGATCACCCTTTGCGGTGAAAGTCCGTCTGCATGAATTCATTCCATTGTCCGTCAGCGCCCTGCACGCGACCACGCAGGCGGCGATGGGTCGGACTGACGATCTCGACGATATCCTCGTAGCGCTGCATGCCCTCGCCGGTCATGCTCGGCCCGTCGGAGGCCAGCGTCAGCACGCGCCGTGCATCGTCCATCGAGCCTTTGTAGACCCACAGGTAGGGCATCATCGAACCGACCCAGGTTCCGGCATAGCCATTCTTCAGAGGATCATAGCCGATGGTCATGATCGACGTGGCATCCTTGCCGTCAGGCCCCTTGCCCGTGCCCTCCGCAATCACCCAAAACGGCCCAAGCGCCCGAACGCGCTCCGTTCCGCTAGACTTCATCGGCGGATTGCCCGGCCCCGCATCGCAGGAGCCCTCGTAGGTCCATTCGCCGAGCAGTTGTTGCAGCCAGGCATGATGCTCATTCGGTTCGCCAAACATTGCGCGCTCCTTGTTGCGTTTGTCCAAGAACGAATGGCGATGCGCCATTCCGACAGTGTGTACGATTTTTTCGTCAGCTATTTTTCACACCGTCGAAGGCGCATTTTGGGCGGCAATGCGCGAGCCGTTCCCAATCAGCCGATCGATCTGTTGACGGATGTGCGCGGCCTCCTGTGCCGTGTTGGCCCGCGCGATGGCGCGATCGAATGCAGCGCGCGCTTCGGTATTGCGGCCAAGCTGCATCAGCATGGCGCCCTTGACGCCGTGGAAATAGAAGTAGCCCGACAGCTTATCGGCGAGCGGTTCGATCATCTCCAACGCCGCCTCGGCCCCGCGCACCTTGGATACGGCCACCGCGCGATTGAGCGTCACGACCGGCGACGGCTGGATATGTTCGAGCGTGGCATAAAGCGCCTCGATGCCCGGCCAGTCGGTCTCCTCCGGCCGCGCCGCGCGCGCATGCAGCGCCGCGATGGCCGCCTGCACCTGATACACGCCCGGCCGCCGGTGGCGGATGGCCTTGTCGAGCAAAGCCAGACCTTCCGCGATCATCGCAGCATTCCAGCGCGTGCGGTCCTGATCTTCCAGCAGCACGATTGCGCCATGCTCATCCAGCCGTGCCGGGGTACGCGCATGCTGAAGCAGCAGCAGCGCCGTCAGTCCCATGATCTCCGGTTCAGCCGGAAATAGCTTGAGCAACAAGCGCCCCAGCCGGATCGCCTCATCGCACAACTGTGCGCGCACGTGCGCCTCGCCGCCGCTGGCCGCATAACCTTCGTTGAATACCAGGTAGATCATGGCCGCGACGGCGCCCAACCGCTCCGATCGCTCCACGGCACCCGGCGCCTCGAAGGGCACATTCGTCTCGGCAACGCGACGCTTGGCCCGCGTGATGCGCTGCTCCATCGCGCTTTCGCTGACCAGGAAAGCACGCGCGATCTCCGACACCGACAGGCCGGACACCACCCGCAAGGCCAGCGCAATCTGCTGCGTCGCCGGCAAGTCGGGGCGGCAACAGATGAACATCAGCCGCAGGATATCGTCGCGATAATGCGCATCATCGATCCGCTCGACAATGTCGGCTTCGGCATCATCGAGATCCAACAGCACGTCCTCGTCCGGCAGCGCCTGCTGCTTGCTCTGGCGGCGTTTGCTATCGATTGCGACGTTGCGACCAACCATGATCAGCCATGCAGCCGGATCGCGCGGCGGACCGTTCTGCGGCCAGGTCTTCAGCGCGCGCAGGCAGGCTTCCTGCGTTGCTTCCTCGGCTGCGTCGAGATCGCGGAAATACCGCAGCAAGGCGGCCACCGCCCGCGGTCGCGCAGCCGCCAGGGCGGCGTTTATCCAGGCTACATCCGTCACGCGATGGTTTTCCCGGGGCTGAAATAACCTATTGGCCGGACCTCATAGGCCCCACCCGGATTGACGCGGCCCAACTCTTTGGCGATGTCGAGAACCTCGTCGAGCGAGCCGCAATCAACGACATAGAACCCCAGCAGTTGCTCCTTGGTCTCCGCGAACGGACCATCGAGCACCAGCGGCGGATCGCTATCCTTGCGCACCGTGGTCGCCGCCGTCGTCGGCATCAGCCGCGCCACCGGCCCGAGCTTTCCCTGCTGGTGCAGCTTCTCGTGGACCACAGCGAGTTTGGCCATCACCGCGTCGTCCTCATCTTTGCTCCAGGCACAGACGACGTCTTCGGAGTGGTAGCATAGGATGGCATAGAGCATTGCGGCATTCCTTTTTGTGCGCACAGACCTAGGACGAACGAGCTGAGCGGATCCCGACAGATCCGGGCCGCGTGGTCGGCATTCAGATGCTAATCTTTTGGAAGCAATACCATAAATCAGAATCTCGGCGCATTGGCGCATGGCCGCGACCGGTAATCTCTACGACGGGTTAGCCACGACATGCCCCAGCGGCGCGCTGAAAATACGTCAACGGCTCGGAACCAATGGGCTGCCAGAAGGTTCAGTTTTCAACGGCCGCAGGCTTTCGTGCGCGCTTCGTCATGTGCCGAGGTGCGTCGCCCATTGGCCTTTGGGGGAGAAAGGCCGATGAGAGCGAGCAGACCTGATCCGCGCGATTGCTCCGTGGCCGTCACATGCGTGCATGGAGGCTCTCACGCGTGATGGCGTCTGCTGCTTTCCCTTACTGCGGACCGGCCCCACTTCCCGATAGCGTTTGGGCGTCTTGGAATTTCGACCCGATTCTCCTGGCTGCGCTTTTTGCCCTCGCGCTCACCGCAAAGCTGACCAATGCCTCCACGCGGAACAGTGATATTGCACTTGTTGCCGCGCTGATCATCCTGCTGATCGCATTTGTTTCTCCAGTATGCGCGCTCGCCACGGCGCTGTTCTCCGTCCGCGTCGCGCATCACGTGCTGCTCATCGCATTCGCCGCGCCACTCTTGGCACTGGCGACACCGAACTGGGCGCTTCCAAAACGCATCCCCCTGACCGCTCTGGTGCTGGCGCACGCTGGCCTTGTTTGGCTGTGGCACGCGCCCGCCCCTTATGCGTGGGCGCTTTCGGGAAACGCCGCCTATTGGCTAATGGAAATTTCGCTAGGCCTGTCAGCGTTGTGGCTGTGGCACGGCATCCTGCGCCCTGAACAGAACCCCGGCGCAGCGCTCGCGGCGCTGCTGGGAACGATTATCCAGATGGGATTGCTCGGGGCGCTGTTGACGTTCGCGCGCAGCCCGCTGTTCGAGGCTCATACTGGTGTCACGCTGCCGTTCGGCCTGACGCAGATCGAAGACCAGCAACTTGCGGGCCTGCTGATGTGGGTGCCGGCGGCGCTGCCCTACATGATCGCAGCAGCGCTCATTCTGTATCGCCTCCTGCCGGTGGCGGCGTCTCCGCGCCGGACTGGCGCATGATCGCGCTGCTGAAAGTCATCCACATCGGCACCATCGCGATCTGGGCGGCGGGGCTGATCAGCCTGCCCGGCCTCTACGTCAAACGCGTCCACGTCACGAACGACGACCTGCATCGCCTGCACGGCATGGTGCGGTTCGCGTATGTCTCAATCATATCGCCCGCAGCCTTTCTCGCCATCGGCAGCGGCATTGCGCTGATTTTCATGCGCGAAACCTTTGAACCATGGTTTTCCCTGAAACTCGCCTTTGTCGCGGCACTCGTCGTCGCCCACTCGCTGAGCGGATTGGTGGTCATCCGTCTATTCGATGAAGGCGAAGAATTTCCGGTCTGGCGCTGCGTGCTCGCGATGATCCTGACAATCGCAGTCGTGGTCGCGATCCTCGCGCTCGTACTCGCCAAGCCCGTCATCCCCCTCGACCTGTTGCCATCGGCGCTGTTTGAGCCGGGCGCGCTCCACCGGATCGTCGACAGCGTCAATCCTTGGCGGACACCATGAGCCCGATACCGTGATCAAAGATCAACTTGCCACCGTGCCAGCCCGCGATAGCCGTCATGACCGTTGCCAGCAGCGACAACAGCAATCCGTGCGGCAACACGGTGTTCAAGTCGATGAGGCGCACACCCCAGTTGGCCCCGGCGACAGCCAGCAACGTCATTGCCGCGATGCCATGCGCCCAGCTTGCCGCCCGTTTGCGGATACCCGGCACCAGCAGAAGCTCAGCCGTCCCCACAATGCCCGCGCCAACGCCAGTCCAGAACGCGAAACCCGCCGACCACAGACCGACGCGCAACCAGAAGGGATCGGCACTCCACCAGTAGAACACATCGACACCGAGCGTCGCGATCACCAGCGCGATCGGGAAATGCACGCTCATCGCGTGGATCGGATGACCAGCCACCGCGACGGCGGAGCTGACATCGAGCTTCTGGAGGTCGGCGACGACCGGGCTGTGAGTATTGGACGTTTCGCTCATGTTCCTGCCTTCCGCTATCGTCAGGTAAGTGCGCAGGGCCGCAAACTGTTCCCGATCGCCGCAGTGGTTCTGCTTTCAGGATGCGGAGGTGAGCTATCCGCCCTGGCACCCGCCGGTCCCGCAGCAGCGTCCATCGCCAATCTGTGGTGGGTCATGCTGGCCGGATCGGCGGTGCTGTTCGTGCTGGTGATGGCGCTGTTCCTGTTCACTCTTTTTCGCCCCGGCTTCGGCAGCCGCCTCTCGCCGACCGGATGGATCATTGCGGGCGGCCTGATACTCCCGCTCCCCGTACTGACGGTGCTGGTCTACTACGCACTATTCCAGGGCGAACGGCTTCTGTTTCTCGGTGCGTCTGCGGAACCGGCGATGCGGATCGAGGCCCGCGCGCGCATGTGGGAATGGCAGTTTCGCAATCTCGACCGCCCCGATATGCCGGTCACCATAAATACGCTGCACATTCCCGTCGCCCAGCCGGTCGAGATCATCACCACCAGCGACGACGTCATTCACAGTTTCTGGGTGCCGCGGCTCGGCGGCAAGATCGACGCGATGCCCGGCCATCTCACACGGCTGAGGATCATGGCCGATGTGCCAGGCCGCTTCGGCGGCGTGTGTGCAGAATTTTGCGGCACACGGCACACCGAAATGCTGTTCAACGTGCAAGCACACGAGCCGGACGACTTCGCCAAGCTCGCGGAAACTTTGCAGCCTTCGACCGGGGAGGCTGCAACGGAATGAGTGAACCGATCTCGCCCATCCGGCTGCACAAGCAGCTCACCGCCATCTGGGATGCGGGCCCTGGCCTCAACCGGCTCGCCGCCGTGAACCACAGCGTTCTCGGCAAGCGGTTCATCATCACGTCGTTCGTTTTCTTCGCGATCGGCGGCGTGCTTGCCATGCTGATCCGCACGCAGCTCGCCTCGACATCGAGCCCGTTCATGGATGCCGACCAGTACGCGCAGGTCTTCACCATGCACGGCACGATTATGATGTTCCTGTTCGCGATCCCGCTGTTCGAGGGCTTTGCGATCTACCTGCTGCCGAAGATGCTCGGCACGCGCGACATGGCGTTCCCGCGCCTCACGGCTTACGGCTACTGGTGCTACCTGTTCGGCGGGTCGCTGCTGATCGGCGCGCTTATTGCGGGCGTTGCGCCGAACGCCGGCTGGTTCATGTACACGCCGCTGTCCTCGCGCACGCACTCGCCGGGCATCAATTCCGACGTCTGGCTGCTCGGCGTGACGTTCGTCGAAATTTCCGCGCTGTCAGCCGCCATCGAAATCATGGTCAGCATCCTGAAACTGCGCGCGCCCGGCATGTCGCTCGACCGCATGCCGATCTTCGGCTGGTACATGCTGGTGGTGGCGGCGATGATGCTGATCGGCTTCCCGCCGCTGATCCTCGGCTCGATCCTGCTGGAGGTCGAGCGCGCGTTCAACCTGCCATTCTTCGATCCGACGCGGGGCGGTGATCCGCTGCTCTGGCAGCACCTGTTCTGGCTGTTCGGGCATCCGGAGGTCTACATCATATTCCTGCCTGCCGCGGGGCTGATCTCGACCATGCTGCCGGTGTTCGCAGGCCGCCCGCTGCTCGGATACCACGCCGTCGTGGTAGCCGTGGTGGCGATGGCGTTCCTGTCGTTCGGCCTTTGGGTGCACCACATGTATACCGTGGGCATCCCGCATCTGGCGTTGGGCTTCTTTTCGGCTGCCAGCGCCCTCGTCGCGGTTCCAACCGCGGTGCAAATCTTCGCCTGGCTCGCGACGCTGTCGCACGGACGACCGCGGCTTTCGATCCCGATGCTTTACATTTTCGGCTTCTTCTTCGTGTTTGTGATCGGCGGCCTCACCGGCGTCATGCTGGCCATGGTGCCTTTCGACTGGCAGGCGCACGACACGCAATTCGTCGTCGCGCATTTGCATTACGTACTGGTCGGCGGCTTCGTGCTGCCGATGCTGGGCGCGGCCTACTATTACCTGCCGCACGTCACCGGACGACAGCCGCTGCATCACCTGTCATCCGCCGCGTTCTGGCTGATCTTCATCGGCTTCAACATCACGTTCCTGCTGATGCACCTGACCGGCCTGAAAGGCATGCCGCGCCGGGTGCACGAGTATCGCCCGGAGTTCGGCTGGGAAACGCTGAATTTCATATCGTCGATGGGCAGCTTCGTCATGACCATGGGCTTCGCGCTAGTCCTGCTCGATCTCATCCTGCTGATGCGGTTCGCGCCGCGCACGAAGCGCAATCCGTGGCGGGCGACGAGCCTGGAATGGGCGATGGCACTGCCACCGCCGGCCTACAATTTCGCCTCGCTACCGGCCGTTGATCGTCGCGGCGACATGCTCGACCCCAATGCCATTGCGCCGGAACTGGCGGCCGGACGCGGCTATCTCGGCGCGACACGTCATGGCTGGATGGAAGTTCTCGGCGTCAACATGATCTCCGGACGCATCGAGCACATCGTCGTCCTGCCACGTCCGACCTTCCTGCCACTGGTCACGGCGCTGGCGACCGGCGCATTCTTTTCGGCGATGCTGTTCAAGCTCTACTGGCTGGCTCTGGCGGCGTTGCCGGTTGTGGCAGGCATCTTCCTGTATTGGACGCGATCGACGTGGCTCGGCGTCGGACCTGAACCGCTGCCGATCGGCCGCGATGAAACGGCCAAGGTCCACGTTTACTCAGATAACGCACCGTCGTGGTGGGCGATGGCGTTTACACTCGCCGCGGATGCCACCCTGTTCGCGTCTTTGCTGTTCGGCGGATTATTCCTTTGGGTATCCGCACCGAACTGGCCGCCAGCAAACGCACCCGACATCGGCCTGCTCGTGCCTACCCTGGCCATTGCGGCCGCCATCGCTGCATCGCTGACCGCACGCCGCACCGTGACTGCACAGCATAGCGAAAGAGCCAAATGGGCGGCGATCTGCGGCGTCGCGCATGGCTTAGGCGCTGCGTTGTTCTTGTGGCTCGCTTTCACGGCAATCCCTGATCGCACCGCGCACGCACTGAGCGCCACCAGCTTTGCGGTTCTCATCTACGCCGCAATCCATCATGCCATCGGCGTTCTGTTCGCGGCCTATAGTGTCACTTGCACGCGCGCCGTGGAAATCGAGAAGTCCCGCAATCTCGACCTGAAAATCGCGCGGCAATGGCATGACTACACTGCCGGTGCAGCGCTGATCGCGCTGGCGTTCGTAGCCGTGATCACCCGGCTCGGCAGTGCGGGCGCTGCGTCATGAGGCAAAATCGCGGTCCGACGCAAGTCCTGCTCATCACCGCCGGGTTCGTGGCGTGGAGCGTCCTGTTTCTTCTGCTCTACGGCGTTCAGGCCACCGGCTGCCGCCTGGGCTGGCAATCGATTGAAGTTATCGCTGGTCTCACATTGCAGCGCCTCGTGCTGATCTCTCTGTTCCTGATCGGTCTGGCGGGAACGGCCGTGTTGTGGCGCGCGCTGCGGCAAGCCGCAGCGCAGGAGGCCCAAGCCGATGACGATGACAGCCCGTTCGTCAGGCGCGTCGCATCCGACAGTGGCGCTGCCGCATTGGTTGCCGTGGTTTTCTGTTTTGCGGGCGTTTTCTGGTTGACGGCCTGCTGAGAAACGAAAAGACCCAAGCCTTCGGCGGAAGGCTTGGGTCTGAGCTCGGTTCAATGAGCGCAAGGAACCAGATTTAGCTGGTGAAGGCCTGGATGCCGGTGATCGCACGGCCGAGGATCAGCGCATGAATGTCGTGCGTGCCCTCGTACGTGTTGACGACTTCCAGGTTCACGAGGTGACGCGCGATCGGATACTCATCCGAAATGCCGTTGCCGCCCAGCATGTCGCGGGCGACGCGCGCAATGTCGAGCGCCTTGCCGCACGAGTTCCGCTTCATGATGGAGGTCACCTCGACAGGGGCAACGCCTTCATCCTTCATGCGGCCCAACTGCAGGCAGCCCTGCAGGCCGAGGCTGATCTCGGTGACCATATCGGCCAGCTTCTTTTGCATGAGCTGGTTGGCGGCGAGCGGCCGGCCGAACTGCTTGCGGTCGAGGATGTACTGCCGCGCGGTGGATAGGCACGATTCCGCAGCGCCCAGCGCGCCCCAGGCGATGCCGTAGCGGGCCGAGTTGAGGCAGGTGAACGGCCCCTTGAGACCCGTGACCTCGGGGAACATTTCCTCTTCCGGAACGAACACGTCTTCCATGACGATCTGGCCGGTGATCGACGCACGTAGGCCGACCTTGCCGTGAATGACCGGCGCGGACAGTCCCTTGGCGCCCTTTTCGAGCACGAAACCACGGATCTTGCCGTCGTCGGTCTTGGCCCACACGACGAATACGTCAGCGATCGGGGCGTTGCTGATCCAGGTCTTGGAGCCGCTCAGCGAATAGCCGCCATCAACCTTGCGCGCGCGTGTCACCATCGAACCGGGATCGGAACCATGGTCCGGCTCAGTGAGGCCGAAGCAGCCGATCCACTCGCCGGTTGCCAGCTTCGGCAGATATTTCTTCCGCTGCGCTTCTGTACCGAACTCATAGATCGGCAGCATCACCAGCGACGACTGCACGCTCATCATCGAGCGATAGCCGGAGTCGACCTTTTCAACCTCACGCGCGATCAGACCGTAGCAGACATAATTCAGGCCGGCGCCGCCGTAGGTATCGGGAATGGTCGGACCGAGCAGACCGAGTTCGCCCATCTCGCGGAAGATCGACGGATCGGTCTTCTCGTTGCGGAATGCTTCCTGGACGCGCGGCAGCAGCTTCTCCTGGGCATAGGCGCGGGCCGTATCACGGACCATACGCTCGTCCTCGGTGAGCTGGGCCTCCAGCATCAGCGGATCGTCCCACTCGAAGACCGGCTTGGAGGCCGATTTGGTCTTACCTGTCATGTCCTGCATTTCCTCGGTCTCCATCAAATCTCGTCATCGACGCGCTGGCGTAGACAACTGCCGTCGCTATCGCAAATCAGGCGCCGGTCAAGTCAAATCCGGTAGTGTTGTATCCAGGGAAAGCACCAGACACCAGTGCGGCTCGAAGTCGGCTCCCATGGGCCAGATATTGGCCTTGTAGTCTTCTAACAGCACCGCTTCGTAGCGCTTGAACCAGTCCTTCCGGCACAACACGAATTTGGATGCCGCTGTTATACTCTCCCGGTCGACAATACACAGCACTGTCATGTCCGCGTGCCGTTCAAGGTACTGATGAACGGCAAGCACAAGGGTCGGGTAGCCCGGATGCAGCATGTCATCCAGGATCAACAGGCCCCCGGGTGCCAGAACGGCTGTCGCCAGCTCCAGGTCACGGGTTAGAGCCTCGCGGGAATGCTCGCCGTCGATATGGAAGAAGCGGACCTGTCCGCCGCCAAGCTTGGCGGCAATGTCCTCCGGCCGCATGTCCCGACTGTCGGCCTTCCAAGTGATGCGAGAAGCCTCCGGCAGGCCGTGCTGGCGACAGTTCTCCTCGAAGCGGTCGAGGACAGCCGGCGTCGGCCAGTCAAACCGATCGATGCCCAGTGCGCGTTCGCCATTAGCCAGAGCCTTGGCCATGGCGATGAAGTAGCGCCCTTGGAAGGTGCCGATCTCGGCCACGTGCCCGGAGACGCCCAGCGCGGTCTGAATGCGCATCAGTCCGCATCCGATCGCGGCGGCGAACTGAGAGGACATGCCAGGCACCGCGTTGTATCCGTCGATGAGATAGCGATCGACAGCCGCGATACCGGATTGCGCCTTGAGCTGGTCGGTCATGAGCGTCTCCCATCAGCGAGCAGGCATGTGCGAGCGAACATGAGCGCGCAGACGTCGCGCCGCTCTCGCAGGGGTAGAACGGCTGGGCCGCATCGGCAAGCCGCAACCGGCATCCGGCGCCAAATGAGTGAAGGCCGTCCGGGCTGACTGGCGATCAGGGCGCCTTGCCGGGTCGTGGCGGCAATGCCTTCAGATAGGCCGCCATGGCGCCGCGATCTTCCGCCGACAGCTTGGCCGTATTGGCGACGACATGGGCCATACTGGACCCGACCGAGTCATATTCCGGTGTGAAGCCTGACTCGAGCAGGTAAGCAATATCGTTCGCCGACCAGGACACCAGCCCGTCCGCATGCGGCGTGAGATTGCCCGCCCATCCCTTGCCCTCGGGATCGGGACCGCCTGCAAATCGGCGATCTTCCGCAATGGAGCCTACCGCATTGCGCGTGCTGTGACACTCGACACAATGACCGGGCCCTTCAACGAGATAGGCGCCGCGATTGTGAGCCGCATCGCGATTTGGATCGGGTGTGAACGTCTTGCCGTCGACGAAGGCCAGCTTCCACAATCCGACGCCGCGTCGGACATTGAACGGGAAAGGCAGCTCGTGATGCGGCGACGGCGTGGCATCGGCTGGCAAGGTGCGCATGAAGGCGTAGAGATCACGCACGTCGGCGATGCTCATGCGCTGGTAGGATGTGTAAGGAAACGACGGATAGAGATGCTCACCGCGACGGCCGACGCCGCGCAGCATGGCGTTGACGAATTCGAGTTCGCTCCATGCGCCGATGCCGTGGGTTGCATCGGACGAAATGTTCGGCGCCTTGAACGTGCCGAATGGCGAATGCAGCGCCAAGCCACCGCCAAGCCGCGTCTTGTCCTCCTGGCCGGGCGTTGCGTGACAGGACGCACAACCGCCGGCGTTGAACATCGTCTCGCCATTGGCAAGGTTGGGCGTGTGCGCAGCCAATGCGCTGGCCGCAATCGTGGACGGCAAGGTCAGGACATAAAACCCGATTGCACCAGCCACTGCGAGAAACAGCAGCACCGACAGCCAAGTCGCGAAACGTGAGCGGCGAGAGAAAATCGTCCAGCCTCCCTGCGCTGAGGCAATCAATGGACACCGAGCAAACCGGCGGCCGACCAACTTAGGCCGCCGCCAGTTTAACGGTGAGCGTGGTCAACTTTACTGGCGGTAGTTTTTATGGCAACCGCCGCAGCTGCTCATGACTTTAGGCCAATTCGCCTTGAAGCTGGCCTCATCGGTGATTGCCGACGACGCTGCCTTAGCCTCTGCCCCAAATTTATCGAACAGAGCCAAGAACTGATCTTTACTTTCCCAGACCGCCGGAGAGGCCTTCGTGTCACCGGACTTGGAGCTTTCCGGCCAGAGGTCCTTCAGCTTCGCCGCCTGCTCCTGGTAAACAACGAGAGAGGCCTGGACCTTTTGCAGATCGAATGAAGCCTCGCCTTTCATAATGGCGCCCGGCTCCTTGGCGGCAGCACCGATCGCCTTCATCGAAGCCTTGCGCTGATCGATCTCCGCGCCCTGTGCATAGACTGCCGTCGCGCCTACCGCGATAATCGCGGCTATTGAAAGAGCACGTATCATCATCCAGTCCAACTCCTCGCATTAGCTATTTCACGTCGACAATGGAGACGACATGTTTGGCTTCGCTAGCTGGCATCCCTGCGCTTGCTCCGTCAATCAGCATAGCTGGTCACAGGCACTCACAGGTCTGTGAGTACACCGTCCACGCGACAACAGTTTGTTTCGCACCCCGAAACAATTACCGAGGAAAACTCTGAGGCATGTCCGCTGGTATACCTGTAACAGACGCCGACCATACGATGCGGCTGGGTGATGGACGCCGCTTTGCTTGGCGGGAATATGGCATGGCGCTCGGCCGTCCGGTTTTGGCGTTACACGGAACGCCCGGCTCGCGCTTCATGTACGCGATGGCGCACGACGCAGCTATGCGTGCCGGCCTACGCCTGATCGCACCCGACCGCTGGGCCTACGGTCTCACCGATCCGCATCCGCAGCCCTCGTTGTCCGCATGGGCGGAAGATGCGGCGGCATTCGCGGACGCGCTTGAACTGGAGCGGTTTTCAGTTCTCGGGTTGTCGGGCGGCGGACCTTACGCAACCGCCACCGCGGCTGTCCTCGGCGATCGCGTTGAGGCACTGGCGCTCGTCGTACCGGTAGGCCCGATCGTGGGGCCGCTGGCCGGGCCTGATACGCTGAAGAACATCGGGCCGAAACACCGCTTCTCGTTCACGATCGCCGGCCCACGGCCATGGCTGATCCGCAGCGCGTTCGCCACCTTCGCCGCCATGCTGCGCGTCGCGCCGGGGCCGACCGTGCGCTCGCTTGGGCTTGGTACCTGCGAAGCCGACCGTGAACTCCTGGCTTCGCCCGCACTGCAAGATCACCTCGCGCGGACATTTGGCGCCGGACTGGCGCCTGGTGCATTAGGATCCGTTATCGATCTGCGGATGTATTCCAGTCCGTGGGACATAAATCCCGAATCGATCACGGCACGGACGCGGATCTGGATTGGCGACAGGGACGGCATCGTTCCGAATGCGGCGATCACGCAACTCGCGCACCT
This sequence comes from Pseudomonadota bacterium, assembly GCA_023426855.1. Classification (GTDB taxonomy): domain Bacteria; phylum Pseudomonadota; class Alphaproteobacteria; order Rhizobiales; family Hyphomicrobiaceae; genus ZC4RG25. Next base: position 23,939 of record JAEZBU010000209.1, read on the forward strand.
GATTCCAGGCGCAGTGACGCTGCATCTGAAGAACCAGGGACATTTCTGGATTGCACCGGCTCACACGCCGGTACTCGATTGGCTGGCCAATGGAAATGCGGAGACGACACCCGCGACGTCACTCTCCGACGGGTCAGGCCGTAGCCTTACCGGAAAGTGAAAACCACCAATCGCGGAAGGCGGCCGTCGCACCAACGGGCGGTGTGGGAACCTCTTCGCTCCGCGCGACACGCGCCGGAGTAGCGGGGCGCCAAGCCGGACCTTCGGATTTCTTGTCGGCGGCGCTTGGAACGAGCAAATCTTCCGAGTTTGCCATCGCATAACCGGCGGCATTCGCGGCCTTATTCAGCTTTTCGATACCCATGGAGCCCGCCTCCAGCTTGACGATCAACACCGCAAAAACGCCGTCTGGCTCATCATAGTTCCAACGTGGTTATGATGCGACATTATTGTCGCGCGTCAATATGATTTTTTCGTTACTTGGGTTGACCACAGAGTTTTTGCAATGCATCCGAAAATGCTGCACTGCGAGGCCCCCTCCCGGTCGAAAAGACATTCTCGTCAAGACCACCTTTGAGCCACGGCGACTGCCCCAAAGGGCGACCTGTACACCCTCGAAGTGAGGGCCAGCCAACAGCACGCAATCGTACGCCGTAATGCGAATCGCTCTTGCGCTTGGAAACGCGCGGCGCGAACATGGTTATCCTGCCGCGCTCCTCTGAACCAGGCGCGGGGCGCGCGGTGTGCGCGGCTTCGCCTGGGATTAGGAGGAAGCTCATGGGGCAAACTGCCGATACCAACGGCCGCTCCGCCCGGTGCATCGCACTGGTCGGGCCTTACCTCAGCGGCAAGACTACGCTGCTCGAAGCCATTCTCGCACGCGGCGGCGCCGTCTCGCGCCAGGGCCGCACATCCGAGGGATCGACTGTCGGCGACGCAAGCCCGGAAGCGCGTGCGCATGGCATGAGCACCGAGCTCAATGTCGCCGACCTCGAATATCTGGGCGACCATTTCACCTTCATCGACTGTCCAGGATCGGTTGAGTTCCAGTCCGAAAGCGCTGCCGCGCTGACGGCTTGCGATCTCGCCGTCGTCGTCTGCGAACCCGATGCCAAGCGCGTGCCTGCCTTGCAACTCATACTCAAACAGCTCGAGGATCGCGGCATTCCACACATGCTGTTCCTCAACAAGATCGATACCTTCAGCACGGGCGTACGCGATATCCTGCCAATATTGCAGCCCGCCAGCACCAAGCCGCTCGTGCTGCGCCAGATCCCGATCTGGGAGAACGGCATCGCCACCGGCTTCGTCGATCTGGCCTTGGAACGCGCCTTTGTCTATCGCGAGCACGCGCCGTCGGAAGTGATCGAGCTGCCGCAGGGCGTGCAAGAGCGCGAGCAAGAAGCCCGTTTCCACATGCTGGAGCAGCTCGCCGACTATGACGACGAACTGATGGAACAGCTTCTCTCCGACATGCAGCCGCCACGCGATCGCGTGTTCGACGATCTGTCGAAGGAGCTGCGCGACGGCCTCATCTGTCCCGTTCTGCTAGGTTGTGCGGAACGCGGCAACGGCATCGTCCGCTTACTGAAAGCCATACGCCATGAGGCCCCATTCGTTAGCGCCACGCGCAAGCGGCTCGGTCTCGACGACGCGCGCTCGGCCGGTTACGTGCTGAAAACCTATTACACCCCACACGGCGGCAAACTGTCCGTGACCCGCGTACTGGCCGGCGACCTGCCCGACAACGCCACCGTCACCAGCCCGAGCGGCGAGGACCGTATCGCGGGTCTGTTCGCGATGAATGGTCAGGAGACCAAGAAGCGATCAGACGTCAAAGCCGGTGACACAGTCGCGCTCGGCCGTCTCGAACATATCAAGACCGGCGAAACGATCACCACCGACAAGACTCCGATTTCACAGCTCGAAACGCCCGCGTCACCGAAGCCGGTCTATGGCATCGCCCTGGCACTGAAAGATCGCAAGGACGAGGTTAAACTGTCGGCCGCACTGGCGAAGCTGATCGAGGAAGACAGCTCGTTGTCGGTGGATCACAACCCCGATACGCATCAGCTTGTGTTGCTGGGCCAGGGCGAGATGCATCTGCGCGTCGCGCTGGAGC
>JAEZBU010000273.1 GCA_023426855.1 Pseudomonadota bacterium
ATCGAGCGCGTCGCCCAAGGCCGGGGACTGAGCTTCCGGCTGCCATCGATCTTCCCGGCGCATAGTCTTAAGGCCGCCCGGATCGGACTGGTCGGAGCGGCTGACGGCTGGATCGCGCCCTTCACGCAAGCCGTCTTCGCAGCACAGTTTGTCGACGGCGCCGACATTGCCGACGATCAGGTGCTGAATCGCATCGTCCGTGATCTCGAACTGGATCCTGACGCCATCGCGACACGCACGGAAGCCGCTGATATCAAACAGAAACTCCGGGACCAGACAGCTGAAGCGGCAGCCCTCGGCGTTTTCGGCGCGCCGACCTTTTCAGTTGGAAACGAGATTTTCTGGGGCGATGACCGGCTTGAACAGGCTCTTGATTGGGCGCTTCGCTAGGATCAATACTCGCGACCCCCGTGAGCGCTCGATCTCACGGCTTCACAGGCAAGGAACGCCATGAACACCATCCGCAGATCACTGTGTGTTGCCGTTACCGGTCTCGTCGTCGGCCTGTTCGGGGCCGAAGCCATTGCTCAACAGCCAACGCCAGCCCCGACCGCAAAGGCCGCGCCCGCTCAACCCAAGGCAACCAAAGCGCCGGCGAAGGCGAAAACCGCTGCCACCGCATCGGCTTGTAAGGGCTTGGAGCAGAAGGCTTGTGGGGCGAAATCCGACTGTAGCTGGATCGCGGCCACCAAGCGCAAGGATGGTAAGGCCGTGAAGGCCTACTGCCGGACAAAGTCCAAGCATTCGGCCGCAGCGAAAACCAAGGTCAAAACCGTCGCGAAATCGGCACCGGCGGCCACGCCGCCCGCGAAGCAATAAGGCTATCCTGAAGGTCGCAGCCCGCCGCGATTTAGCGAGAGGCCAAAGACCATTGGCTCAGTGGGTCGTAGGCCTGCTGAGCCGGCATCGCCACCGCGGCCACGACCTGATTGGGAAACGTGATCTGGGTCACGGCGTGCCCGCTATCGGAGCGATAGGCGGCAAAGACCGGCGCATGCTGGTGCGCGACCGGCTGCGGTGCAACCTCGGTCATCGCCGACCACCAATTGGCCGGCTGCTTGCTGGCCGCCACTGGCCAGCCGGATAGATTTGGCAGCGGTGCAAAGAACGGCGAACGGATCAGCGAACTCCAGGCCTGCCAGGGTTGCAGCATTGGGTTCGATGCCAACATCGGCGCGCCCCAGAACGGTGCGGCGAGTGCCGCGGGAGCAAACCAGGCCGGGTCCATGGCGAACGGAAAGGCCGTCGGGATTCCGAACGGGGAGAGTGCGAACGGGTTCTCATCCGGCGCGCGATACCACGATCGCGTACGCGGTGCGGCGCGCGGAACCCCGGCAGCCTGCTCCATGGCGCCGGCATAAGCCGACGTGCAGGCATTCATACATGCGATGGCTGTATCGCTCCACGCACGCATCAAACTCATCTGAAAGTCGAGGCCGAGCATCTGCTCCTCCATCGGCTAGCACAGCCGTTAGGCACCCTACGCTATATTTTGCATCGCAGCAATATATTGCAACGCAGCGTTATCGTCCCGGTAACGAGATCAGGCCACCGTGAGTTGCCCTGCTTTCCGTCCGGCAATCGCCCAGTAAACCGTACCCGCGGCCACACCGCTGGTGAGCGCGGCGGTGAGCACATAGACCGTCACGAACTGCGGGGTGCCGGCTTGCCCGAGTTGCGTCGCCCATCCGGCAGCCGCGATCAGGAGTGCGAACGCAGCATAGAACGCCCATCGGCGTACTGCGCTCCGTTCAGCCCATATGAGTCCAAGCAGGGCAAAAGGTGCTGCAAATACCGCAGCATGCAACGTCGCCAGAGGCAGCCACAGACTGGCGGCGGAAAGCGCGCCGGTATCCGACGTCAAAAGTTGCTCTGGCGCGAGAACGAAACCGATCTGGACAACCGCGCAAACCAGGCACGCGCATAGATAAGCTGCACAGCAGCGAATGATTACGCTGGTCCTGGCCGCTGCATTGCTCACCAAATCTCTGGTCCCTTTGCAAAAATCCGCGCGTCAAACACACGCTCGTCCATGCTGCTGAAAATACACAAAACCGAAAAGAAAATTAACCCTGTTACAATCCGTGATCAAACGGCTGCGGCTTTAACATGAATTCCACCAGTAAACGGTCATGATGCGGGCCAGCCCTCGTTCGCTGTACACACATGCCGCCCACCTGATCTATGCCGAACACCTATAATACCTCGATCGACGTATTGCGGATCATCGCAGGGTTCGGAATCGTGTGGGCGCACATGCATGCGCCTTACGCCACGCTCGGCCACATGGCGCTGATCCTGTTCCTGATCCTGACCGCGACGCTATCGGTCAGATCTCTGGAAAATTCGGAAAAGCGCTATTTCCTGCTCAAACGAACCTGGCGCATCCTGGTGCCTTGGCTCGCCTTTTGCGCATTCTACAAAATCCTGCAACTCGCAATGGCCAAGCACGACCTGTGGGCTGAGCTGCAGCTCAATGATCCGCTCAGCCTGCTGGTTGGACCCACCATCCATTTGTGGTTCCTGCCGTTTGTGCTGTTGGCCTCCCCACTCTGTGTCGTCGCGGCGCGGCTGATCCATAACCGCCGCGATGTCATCGTCGGAAGCGCGCTCGCAACCATCCTGTCACTGGGCATTCTCGTCGTTCATGCCTTCGGAAAGCTGCCCGAGCCATTCGCACAATGGACGTTCGCGATACCGGCGTACTTCTACGGCATCCTCGCCGCCTACGGATGGAAGCACGCCGTGACCATCGCGCCGCTGGCATTCATGGCGACAATATCGGCAGCGCTATACCTTCTCACGGGTGAAGACTGGGCGCCCCAATATCTGCTCGCGGCGTTGCTGTTCGAGGCCGCCTGGCGCATTCCGCTCGCATCGAAGAAATTGAAGTCGTACGCGCAGATGGTATTCGGGATCTATCTCATCCACCCGTTTTTCATGCTGGTCGTCTTCAAATATTACGGACCGGCAATCGCTCGCCCCCTGACGATTGATCGCGCCTACGGGGCCATTCTCGCCTACGCGATGTCAGCGACCGCTGTTTTGGTATTTCAAACTGGCGTCAAACATGCGCTGGCGTTTTTCAAGCGTCACGCCGCGCCAAGACTGGAAGAGGTCGCTCTCTCCGCGTCACCTCACAATATGCCTGAAGCGCGCTGATCGGACCGCTCAAGCGCGCCGGCCCGCCAGCAACCAGTAAACGAATCCGCCTGCGAAACCCGCTGTCGCGAAGACCTGCAAAACCAGCGTACTTGGCAAAATAAGATCTGCGGTATCGCCGTAACGCGCCAGCACCGGCACCGATACCAGCGCCAAGCCGCCGCCCAGAATATAATACAGCACGGCACGAATGCGCGCGACTTCTCCAACCAGAACGATGATGAACGCCGGCAGCAAAGTCATACTGGTCGCCAGCACAAAACCTTGGCTGACGAAATCGAATATCGCGAAAACGGAATCGGTCGAATCCATCTGTGTTCCATGCAGCGCCTGCGTCACGCGCTCCATGCCGAGCGTCACCAGCACGAATGCGGAAAACAGCGCGGAAACAAGGAATGCCAGCGGCACGACGATAACGCGCCAAAGGGTCGACCAGAACATCTTGCCCCGCCCTCTAAACGCTCGGTTGCGCTGAACGTGCGCTGGCCCGAAGCTTTGTGCTTTCCGACTTCAACTGGCCACAGGCTGCCAGGATATCGCGACCGCGCGGCGTGCGCACCGGGCTGGCATAACCGGCGCGATTGACCACTTCGGCGAAGCGCTCGATCTGTTCCCAGTCGGAACATTCGTACTTGCTGCCCGGCCACGGATTGAACGGGATCAGGTTGATCTTGGCGGGAATGCCCTGCAGCAACCTCACCAGCGCCTTGGCGTCGGCAAGCGAGTCGTTCACACCCTTCAGCATCACATATTCGAAGGTGATGCGGCGCGCATTCGACAGCCCCGGATAATCACGGCAGGCTGCCATCAGCTCGGCGATGGGATACTTGCGATTGATGGGCACGAGCTCATCGCGCAGATCGTCGCGAACAGCATGCAGCGAAATCGCCAGCATTGTGCCGCTGTCTTCGCCCCAACGCGGAATCTCGGGCACCACACCGGAGGTCGATAGCGTGATGCGGCGCTTGGAAACCGACAGCCCTTCGCCGTCCGCCGCGACCTCCATCGCCAGCCTGACGTTGTCGAAATTGTAGAGCGGCTCGCCCATGCCCATCAGCACGATGTTGGTAATCTTGCGATCACCCTCGGGCAACAGCCGGCCGTCACCCGGCGGCGTCGCGCCAAGCCAGTCACCGATGCGATCGCGCGCGAGCAGGATCTGTCCGACGATCTCGGAAGCTTCCAGATTGCGCACCAGCCGCTGCGTGCCGGTATGGCAGAACGAACAGTTCAACGTGCAGCCGACCTGACTGGAGATGCACAGCGTGCCGCGATCGATTTCCGGAATGTAGACCGTCTCGATCTCGGGCGCCGTCGCCTCGCGCCCGCGCTTGGGCAGCCGCAGCAGCCACTTGCGCGTGCCGTCCACCGACACCTGCTCGCTGACGATCTCCGGCCGATCCAGCGAATACACTTCAGCCAGCCGCGCACGCAGATCCTTCGATACATCGCTCATCTGATCGAACGACGTCGCCCCGCGAACGTAGATCCAGCTCCAAAGCTGCGCGACGCGCATGCGGTGCTGCTTGGCCGGAACAGCGATATCCGCCAACGCGACGCGCAGACCTTCGCGGTCGAGCCCTGCAAGCGAAGGCTTGCTGAAATCAACAGCGGCAGGCGCGACGTCAGGAGTGTTGTCGAGCAGCAGAACCATCAGGTGCGTCCGAGGCGGCGGCCCACATGGCCGGAATTCAAATGACTGCAGGCCGCCCAAGGGCAGCCGCTTCGCGATTTGTCTGTGAGGCAGACATTTAGTCTGTATCGCGCCATCCGCAAAGCCCACACATGGCCGCGCTTGCGACTTGGCGGGCTTTGTCTCAGGAATGCATTAAGGATCACGCCGCCGTTCGCGTGATCTCCTCGCCGAACAGGCCACGCTGGCGCTCGAACTCGGCCATGTAATCGGCCACCACGTGGCGGGGGCCATGCGCGCCGCCGACAAGCTCGCGAAACAGGCCGACCTCGCACAAGCGCTCGTTTTCCCAGCCCGGATAGTTGACGATCGGGTACAGGCAGATGCCGTGCACCGGCGCGCCGCGTTGCATAGCCTCACGTACCTCGCCGCACACGTACTGCAACCACGCCGCGCGCGGGGAATGCTCGGCGCCCGTTTCGGCCACGAACAGCGGCCGCTGATAGCGCGCGTGGATCTCCGCCAGCATGTCGCTGAATGGGCGGAAGTGGTGATGGCCCATCGGGATGAACCCGCCACCGTAGTACCACTGGTTGAACGAGTAGTAGTTGACCCCGACGATATCGAGCACGTCCGGCGTGCCGCCGAGTTCCGGCGCCATGCGGCCGGTCAGCATGTCATAGGCTTCGTAC
>JAEZBU010000313.1 GCA_023426855.1 Pseudomonadota bacterium
CAGGCTCGTTCGAGGAGATACACGTGGCCCGTATTGCTGGCGTTAACATCCCAACCCAGAAGCGCGTTGTCATCGCGCTGCAGTACATTCATGGGATCGGACCGAAGTTCGCGCAGGAGATCTGCGACAAGGTTGGCATTCCGGCGGAGCGCCGCGTCAACCAGTTGACCGACGCCGAAGTGCTTCAGGTCCGCGAGAGCATCGACCGCGACTACATGGTCGAGGGCGACCTGCGCCGCGACGTTGCGATGAACATCAAGCGTCTTATGGACCTTGGCTGCTATCGCGGTCTGCGCCATCGCCGTGGTCTGCCGGTGCACGGCCAGCGCACGCACACCAATGCCCGCACCCGCAAGGGCCCGGCCAAGCCGATCGCAGGCAAGAAGAAGGCTTAAGCCGCACAGCGCGGACAAGTCGTTCGTATTTTCGTTGACACACTGACTAGAGTTCGGGAGCCGAGCCACCCATGGCTAAAGAGCAGCAAGGCCGCACGAAGATGCGCCGCAAGGAGCGCAAGAATATCAGCTCCGGCGTTGCGCATGTGAATGCCACCTTCAACAACACCATGATCACCATCACCGACGCGCAGGGCAACACGATTGCCTGGTCGTCGTCGGGCACGATGGGCTTCAAGGGTTCGCGTAAGTCGACCCCGTATGCCGCCCAGATGGCAGCTGAAGACGCCGGCAAGAAGGCCGCCGAGCATGGCATGAAGATCCTCGAAGTCGAGGTTTGCGGCCCGGGTTCTGGTCGTGAGTCCGCACTGCGCGCTCTCCAGACCATCGGTTTTCAGGTTACCTCGATCCGCGACGTGACACCGATCCCGCACAACGGCTGCCGCCCGCGTAAGCGCCGTCGCGTCTGACGGTCGGATCGATTGGGGCGCGCGCTGGATAAGCTGCGCGATGCCCCACTCCAGCTTTGGTTCAGTCTTGCGGCGGCGCTGATAAGTGCGCGCCGCAATATTTGATAGTGAGGCCTCCCGTGGCGAACATTCTGCAGAAGAACTGGCAAGACCTGATCAAGCCGAACAAGCTCAACGTGCAGCCTGGTCGGGATCGGAATCGCGTCGCGACCATGGTTGCGGAGCCGCTCGAACGCGGTTTCGGCATGACGTTGGGCAACGCGCTGCGTCGCGTGCTGCTTTCCTCGCTGCAGGGTGCTGCAATCCGCACCGTTCAGATCGACGGCGTCCTGCATGAGTTCTCGTCGATCCCAGGCGTGCGCGAGGATGTCACGGACATCATCATGAACGTCAAGGAGATCGCGCTGAAGGTGCACTCCGAGGGCATCAAGCGCATGGTGCTCAAGAAGGAAGGCCCTGGCGCCGTCAAGGCTGGCGACATCGAGGCCGGCTCGGAAATCGAGATCCTGAATCCGGAGCACGTGATCTGCCATCTCGATCAGGGCGCCACGATCCGCATGGAATTCGCGGCTGACATGGGCAAGGGCTACGTCCCAGCAGAGCGCAACCGTCCGGAAGATGCGCCGATCGGCCTGATCGCGGTCGACAGCCTCTACAGCCCGGTCAAGAAGGTCTCCTACAAGGTCGAGAACACCCGCGAAGGCCAGATTCTCGACTATGACAAGCTGACCATGACGGTCGAGACGGACGGTTCGGTTCGTGCGGAGGACGCCGTGGCCCTGGCCGCCCGCATCCTGCAAGACCAACTCGCCGTATTCATCAACTTCGAGGAGCCGAAGCGGCACGTCGAAGAAGCCAAGCATCCAGACCTGTCGTTCAACGCTGCACTGCTCAAGAAGGTCGACGAACTCGAGCTTTCCGTGCGCTCGGCCAACTGCTTGAAGAACGACAACATCGTCTATATCGGCGATCTCATCCAGAAGACCGAAGCCGAGATGCTGCGCACGCCGAACTTCGGCCGCAAGTCGCTCAACGAGATCAAGGAAGTCCTGGCATCCATGGGCCTGCATCTGGGCATGGAAGTTCAGAACTGGCCGCCGGACAACATCGAAGAGCTCGCAAAGCGCTTCGAGGATCAGTACTGAGTGAGGGTGTAGGGTTTAGGGAGTAGGTATGAGACGCCGCTCCCATTCCCTACTGCCTACTCCCTATTTCCCTAAACTAAGAGGCGAGGCCGCAGAACCTCCCCTTCAAACAAACTGAAAAAGGACGAAAGTTATGAGGCATAGAAAACTAGGCCGGCGCTTCAGCCGGGACAGCGGTCATCGCCAGGCGATGTTCTCCAACATGGCCGCCGCACTGATCCGTCACGAGCAGATCGTGACCACGCTGCCCAAGGCCAAGGATCTGAAGCGCGTTGTCGATAAGTACATCACGCTGGCTAAGCGCGGTGACCTGAACTCGCGCCGTCTCGCCGTGGCCCGCCTGCGCGATGATGAGATGGTCAAGAAGCTCTTTGACACGCTGGCTCCGCGCTACAAGGATCGCGCTGGTGGTTATTGCCGCGTGCTGAAGGCTGGCTTCCGCTATGGTGACAACGCTCCGCGCGCCGTTATCGAGCTGGTTGATCGCGACGAGTCGGCCAAGGGCAAGGAAGACCGGGCCCGCGTCGCCGCTCAGCAGAGCGAGCAGGATTCGGCC
>JAEZBU010000334.1 GCA_023426855.1 Pseudomonadota bacterium
AGGCGCTCGCGCCAGGTGAAGCCGCGGGCGGACTGCGTGACGCCAAGAAACGCCGTGGCGAAGTCGCCCGCCGCTTCTGTCCGGACTTTGCGCAGTGCAACCATGATCGGCCCCTCCCGTGAATCGCCGCGATGTTCGCACGAAGAGGGGGCAGAATGGAGATGTCAGGGGGCAGACCTGTGGACGGATTGTCGCCACGGTCGATCAACCGGCTGTGTCAGGACGACACCAACGCAAATTCAGCGGCTAGCAACTCGTAGGAGCGGCGCCGCGCGACCGGGTCGTGCGACCACGTCAGGATGACCAGTTCGTCGAGGCCGAGCCGGGCGGCAAGTTCACGCAACCGCGCGCCGACCTGGGCGGGTGTGCCGACGTAGGCGGTTTTCCGCAACGCCTCGACGCGGGCTTCATCGGCTTCGGAGAAGGCGAACGGCGGCTCGGCATCCGGGGGCGCGAGAGGACCGAATACGCCACGGTCACGGGCAATGCGCCAGCGGGCACGCGAGGTGAACAGCCGTTGGGCCTCTTCCTCGGTATCGGCCGTCAAGGCCCACACGCAGATATTGGCGTAAGGCTCAGGGTAGCGCGCGCTGGGTTTGAACAACTGGCGATAGGTGGCCAGGGCCTGCTCCGTGCCCGCGCCGTCGGTAATGAACGCCGCGAACGAGTAGGGCAGCCCAAAGAAGGCGGCGACCTGGGCGCCATAGTCGGAGCTGCCGAGCATCCACACGTCCGGGGGCGGGACATGGGGCGTGTTGGTGGCGGGCAACGCCAGGACGCGGCCGAACGGATGCCCCTCCGGCAGAGGTTCGCCGGTGACCCAAGCCTGCAGATCGCGCACCTGGGCTGGGAAATCGGCAGTGCGTGACGAACCGAACGGATTGAGCGCCTGTGCGGTATGGCCGTCCGAGCCCGGTGCACGGCCGACGCCCAGATCGATACGGCCGGGGGCCAATGCGTCGAGCACCCGAAACTGCTCGGCGACCTTCAGCGATGCGTAGTGAGGCAGCATCACGCCGGCGCTGCCGATGCGGATGCGCTGGGTGCGGGCGGCGATGGCCGCCATCAGCACTTCCGGTGCGGTGCCGACAATGCTCGGCAGGTTGTGGTGCTCCGACACCCAGAAGCGGTGATAGCCGAACTGCTCGCAGGCTTCCGCCAGAGCCAGTGTCTCGCGAATGGAGTCAGCTTGCGGGCGACCGGCGATCGCAACCGATTGATCGAGAACAGACAGGCGCATCACGCGGCCTCCTTTGCGGCAGGCATCGAACAGGACGGCGATGCGCCGCCGCTTACAGTCCGGCCAGCTTGCGGCCGATGTTGCGGAATGACGTCTTGATGCGGCGCACGGTTCCGGTCTTGGCGCGCATGACGACGGTTTCGGTTTCAGCGAAATCACCGCGGAAATGCACGCCCTGCATCAGCGAGCCATCGGTGACACCGGAGGCCGAGAAGATGACGTCGCCCGAAGCCATGTCTTCCATGGTGTACTTGCGGTTGACGTCGGCGCCCATCTTGGCCGCGCGCTCGCGCTCCTCGTCCTTGAGCGGCATCAGCCGACCCTGGATCTGGCCGCCGATGCAGCGCAGGGCTGCCGCGGCCAGCACGCCTTCCGGAGCGCCGCCCGAGCCGAGGTAGATGTCGATGCCGGTATGCTGCGAATCCGTCGTCCAGATCACGCCGGCAATGTCGCCATCAGGAATGAGCTGAACGGAAGCGCCGGCGTCACGCACGGCCTTGATCAGCTCGGCATGGCGCGGACGGTCGAGGATGCAGGCGGTGATCTCGTTGATCGGCACGCCTTTGGCCTTGGCCAGCGCGTTCAAGTTGTCGGCGGCGGGGGCGTCGAGATCGACGACGCCATCGGGATAACCGGGCCCGATGGCGATCTTGTTCATGTACATGTCGGGCGCATGCAGCAAGCCGCCGCGTTCGGCGATCGCCAGCACGGCAAGCGCATTCGGCATCGACTTGGCGCAGATCGTGGTGCCTTCCAGCGGATCGACAGCGATATCGACTTCCGGGCCGTCGCCGATGCCGACTTCCTCGCCGATATAGAGCATCGGCGCTTCGTCCATCTCGCCTTCGCCGATGACGACACGACCACGAATGTGTACGCGGCCGAGTTCCTTGCGCATGGCATCGACGGCAGCCTTGTCGGCGGCCTTCTCGTTGCCGCGACCGCGCAGTCGTGCGGCAGCGATAGCGGCGCCCTCGGTTACACGGGCGACCTCAAGAACCAGAACGCGGTCCAGACCGTCGGATTTTTCGAGTGCCATCGGGCTTTTCTCTCCCTTTTGACCAAGACGCCGGAGCGTCTCGGCTCACAGTTCTTCAATGCGGATCATCTGCGGCCGCTCAACCACCTTGCCATCGGCTTCGATGGCGGCCAGCGCATTGCGCATGGCGCTTTCCGTGGTCTCGTGCGTCACCAGCACGATCGGAGCCAACGCGTTGGCGTCAGGCTTGGCGGCGCCGGCGGTCGGCGTACCGGGACGGCGTTGCACGATGCTCTCGATCGACACGTTCTGCTCGGCCATGCGGCTGGCAATGGAAGCCATGACGCCGGGACGGTCCACGACGTTCAGGCGGACATAGCAGGCACCGTGATGGCGGTCAAAAGCAGCCCGCGGATAAGGTTTCAACAGCTTTGCAGGTGTCAGGAACGGCGGCAGCACGAGGCCGCGGGCGATATCGCCGATGTCGCTGGCGACGGCCGAGGCGGTGGCCCTTGCCCCCGCTCCAGGGCCGATCAGCAGCAGGTCGCCGACGAAATCGCCTTCGATGGCCACGCAGTTGGTGACACCCGAGACCTGGGCTATGGCCGACTGCTTGGGCACCATGGTCGGGTGGACGGCCTGGATGATGCCTTCGGGGGTCCGCTCCGCCACACCGAGCAGCTTGATGCGATAGCCGAGCTCATCAGCGGCTTCGATATCCGCCGGCGTGATGTTGGCGATGCCTTCGATATGAATGTCGTCGAAATTGACTTCGGTACCGAAGGCGAGGCTGGTCAGCAGTGACAGCTTGTGTGCCGCATCGAAACCGCCGATGTCGAACGTCGGGTCGGCTTCCGCGTAGCCCTTTTCCTGGGCCTCCTTGAGGATCTCTGCGAATGGCCGGCCCTGCGACTGCATCGTCGACAGGATGTAATTGCAGGTGCCGTTGAGGATGCCGTAGACGCGATCGATATCGTTGCCGAGCAGCGCTTCGCGGATCGTCTTGATGATCGGAATGCCGCCTGCAACGGCGGCCTCGAAGTTGAGGCCGACGCCGTTCTCCTCGGCAACCCGGGCAAGGCGGATGCCGTGACGCGCCAGCAGCGCTTTGTTGGCGGTGACGACGTGCTTCCCGGCCCGCAGGGCAGTTTCGACCGCCTCCAGCGCGACGCCGTTGTCGCCGCCGATCAGTTCGACGAAAACGTCGATTTCCGGATCTGCTGCAAGAGAAACAGCATCTGCAACCCATCTGTAGCCGTCGAGCGCCGTGCCGCGATCCTTATTGCGGGAGCGGGCCGATACGGCGACGACCCGGATCGGTCGCCCGAGCGTGGCATCCAGGCGCGCCGCATGCGCTTCGAGCACTTGCAACAATCCGCTGCCTACGGTGCCGAGGCCCGCGACGCCCAGTCTGAGTGGTGTGGTCATGAAGTCGGCCTAGCCGGAAGCCTTCTGCTGCAAGGGGATGACGTTGTGCATGCTCGACGGCGGCTGCGACAGGAACTTGCGAATGTTGCGCGCCGCTTGCCGGATGCGATGCTCGTTCTCGACGAGCGCGATACGGACGTAGCCTTCCCCATATTCGC
>JAEZBU010000004.1 GCA_023426855.1 Pseudomonadota bacterium
TTCACTGATCCCTGGCCTTATCGCATAGATCGCTTCGCCTGAGAGCCGGATCAGACGCAATAAGCCCCGCAAGCGGCATCGCTCGCGGGGCTCGATAGGCGCAGTTACTTCTTGTCGGCGTTATTGAGGCGCGCGACGAGGCTGCAGGTATCCCAGCGGCCGCCACCCATCTTCTGAACTTCCGAATAGAACTGGTCGACCAGAGCCGACACCGGCAGGCTGGCGCCATTGCGGCGCGATTCGTCGATGGCGATGGCGAGATCCTTGCGCATCCAGTCGACCGCGAAACCGAAGTCGAACTTGCCTTCCGTCATCGCCTTCCAGCGGTTTTCCATCTGCCAGGAACCGGCGGCACCCTTGGCGATCGTCTCCATGACCGCCGGAATGTCGAGACCGGCCTTCTGCGCGAAGTGCACGCCTTCGGACAGGCCCTGCACGACACCCGCGATGCAGATCTGGTTAACCATCTTGGTGAGTTGGCCCGCGCCGGCCGAACCGATCAGCGTGACCATGCGGGCGTAGTTGGCGATAACCGGATTGGCGCGCTCGAAGACGTCCTTGTCGCCGCCGACCATAACCGTCAGCACGCCGTTCTGCGCGCCAGCCTGACCGCCGGATACCGGGGCATCGAGGAAGTCGAAGCCCTTTTCCTTAGCCGCCGCGTAGAGTTCGCGGGCCACGTCGGCCGAAGCCGTAGTGTTGTCGATGAAGACGGCGCCCTTGCTCATTCCGTGGAACGCGCCGTCCTTGGCGGTCGTCACCGAGCGCAGGTCGTTGTCGTTGCCGACGCAGCAGAACACGAAATCAGCGCCCGCGGCGGCTTCCGCCGGAGTTTTAGCCGTGCGGCCGGCGCCGTATTCCTTGACCCAGGCCTCAGCCTTGGCGGCATTGCGATTGTAGACGACGAGGTCGTGCCCGCCTTTTTTCAGCACATGACCGGCCATCGGATAACCCATGACCCCGAGTCCGATCCAAGCAACCTTCGCCATCGTTGGTCTCCATACGTTTTTTGCTTGTGAAGATGGCCGAGGTTTTAGCCCATGACGTCTGACTTGTCAGGTGCCGGGTTGGGCGCGCCCCAAACAAGAAAGGGGAGCCAGAAGGCTCCCCGCTCGAGTTGAAGATATATCCTTGGATTTATCGCAGCTTTTCCTACCGGAAGCTTGCCGGACGGGCACTGACGCGGCAGGTTACCGAGGTTGCGCTGCGGCTGCAGGTGGTGGACTTCGCCGTTGCGCGGTTCCAGTTCGCATAGCGCGAGCCATATGCGCGGGAGACGCGATTGTTCCAGTTCTGGATGGCTTGGCGCTGGGCTTTGTTCTTCTTGACGAAGTAGGGCACCAGTTTACCGCTCGCCGAGCCCGAAGCCTGAATCCGGGCGACATAGCGGCCGTGCGGACCTCCATGACGCGCTTGGATCAGATATCCCGAATTCTCGATTGAGACCGCCGTGGCGATACCAGCGGGTGCGGCACTGGCCGGGGCCGTGGCGATTGCGAAGCCGCCGAAAGCGATGGCAGCGGCGAGAGCAGCGGTGGATTTCACAAACATGGTCATCTCCTCTTTGTGTTTACCGGCGCGATCCGCGTCGGCTCCGTCGATGCTTTGGACAATAGAAGGCGGCCGCTGAGTTGATCCTGAACGGAGTGTTTATTCGGCGTTCATCCATGCATGGCTTTTCGCGAGCGGGATCATCGGGCTATCGGGCGTGCTGCGCTGCATCGCTGATGCGCGCCGAATAGGCTTCCTTCCCTGCCTTGGCAGGTCTATTGATGCGCCTCGCGGTTCGCGCAGCGCAGCAGGAGCACGCATATGGGACGCACGCGTCCTGACCTATCGAGCCCGCAACAGTCGGTGGTCCGCTTGGCTGATGTAAAGCAGGCGGCGGAGATCGTACTGAAGGGCGGCATTCTGAATACCGACTTCGACCCCAGCCGCACGCTGTCGTCGATGCTCGGCTGCGAAGTCTGGCTGAAGTTCGAGAACCTGCAATTCACTGCATCCTTCAAGGAGCGTGGCGCACTCAACCGGCTCAAGGCGCTATCCGACGATGAGCGCGTGCGAGGCGTCATTGCCATGTCGGCGGGAAACCACGCGCAGGGCGTCGCCTATCACGCCAATCTGCTCGGCATTCCGGCTACGATCGTGATGCCGCTTGGCACGCCGTTCGTGAAAATCGAGAACACGCGCGGACATGGCGCCAACGTCATCGTGCAGGGTGCGACGCTGGAAGAGGCGGCGGCCTACGCGCGTGAACAATGCGACAAGCACGGGCTGGTTTTCATCCACCCTTACGATGATCCGCTGATCATCGCCGGGCAGGGCACCGTCGCGTTGGAAATGCTAGGCGCGGTGCCAGACCTGGATACGCTGGTTGTGCCGATCGGCGGCGGCGGTCTCATTTCCGGCATGGCCATCGCCGCGAAGGCCATCAGGCCCGATATCGAGGTCATCGGCGTGCAGGCGGAACTGTATCCGTCGATGTACAACACGATAAAGGGCACCGACCTGCCGATACGCGGCGACACGCTGGCGGAAGGCATCGCGGTCAAATCGCCCGGCAAGCTGACCTCGGCGCTGATCCGCGAGTACGTCGATGACATTCTGCTGGTCAATGAGGTCGGTATCGAGCGGGCTGTCGCGCTGCTGATCGAAATCGAGAAAACAGTGACTGAAGGCGCGGGCGCCGCCGGGTTGGCGGCCTTGCTGGCGCATCCTCATAAGTTTCACGGCCGTAAGGTCGGTCTTGTGCTGACCGGCGGCAACATCGATACGCGGCTGCTGGCTGGCGTGCTGACACGGGAGCTTGCGCGTGGTGGCCGGTTGTCCGAGCTGTGCATCGGTCTGGCCGACCGGCCGGGTCAGTTGGCTCGTCTCACGACGATCGTCGGAGAGGCCGGCGCCAACATCATCGAGGTTGTGCATCAGCGCGTTTTTACCGATCTTCCTGCCAAGGGTACGCTGTTGCGTATGGTGATCGAGACGCGCGACCGCATCCACCTCAACGAGACTTTGGGCAAGCTCCGCGCAGCCGGATTCGAAGCCGAGATCACAACGAACAAGTAACTAGAACGCCTAACCGGAGAGAGAACGACGATGGACGGTGCGACCCGCAGCCAGGATCCAAAAACACTCGAAATCCTGCGTGAGCTTGAACGCAAGGTCCTATGGCTGTCGAGTTACATGATCCACCATGCCAATCACGAGGTGGATCGCGGAGACGGATTGAAGGTGGGTGGCCATCAGGCATCCTCCGCCTCTCTCTGTACGCTGATGACGGCGCTGTATTTCCATATCCTGAAGCCGGAGGATCGCGTCGCGGTGAAGCCGCATGCCAGCCCGGTGTTCCACGCCATCCAATATATGCTCGGTCAGCAGTCGCTGGATAAGCTGCAGGACTTCCGCGCATTCGGCGGTGCACAGAGCTATCCCTCGCGCACCAAGGACAAGGACGACGTCGACTTCTCGACGGGCTCGGTTGGCCTGGGCGTCGCGATGACCGGTTTTGCCAGCCTCGTGCAGGATTACGTGCACTCCAAGGGCTTCAAGCCGGATTGGCCCAAGGGCCGCATGGTTGCCCTGATGGGTGATGCCGAGATCGACGAAGGCAACATTCACGAGGCACTGCTCGAATACTGGAAGCACGGCCTGACCAACACGTGGTGGGTGGTCGACTACAACCGCCAGAGCCTCGACTCGGTGGTGTCTGACCGGCTGTTCATGAAGGTCGCCGGGCTGTTCGAGAACCTTGGCTGGAAGGTCGTTCTGATCAAGTACGGCAAGCTGCTGGAACGTGCTTTCGCGCGTCCGGGCGGCAAGGATCTGCAGCGCTGGATCGACGACTGTCCGAACCAGCTTTACTCCGCACTTGTGTTCCAGGGCGGCGCGGCGTTCCGCAAGCAGCTTGAAATCGATCTGGCGGGTTGCACCGAGGCGCTGGCGATCGTCGCCGAACATTCGGACGACGATCTTGCGCGTCTGATGACCAACCTCGGCGGCCATGATCTGGAAACCATTCTGGAGACGTTCGCCGCGGCGCCGTCCGATCAGCCGGTGTGCTTCATCGCCTATACGATCAAGGGCTTTGGGCTGCCGTTCGCTGGTCATAAGGACAACCACGCGGGTCTGATGAACAAGACCCAGATGCAGGAGTTCCGCGCCAGCCAGGGCATCAACCAGGGTGACGAATGGGAACGCTTCGCCGGCACGAAGCTGCCTGCGGCCGAGCTTGAGGGCTTCCTGAAGAAGGTGCCGTTCATCGCTCGCGGTACGCGTCGGTTGACCGCCGACCGCGTGACCGTTCCCGAGATCACCTTGCCGGAGGCTAAGGGGCCGGTTTCCACGCAGACCGGCTTCGGTCGCATCCTGGACGACATCGCCAAGGGCGCCGGGCCGCTTTCCGACCGCATTGTCACGACCTCGCCGGACGTGACGGTGTCGACCAATCTCGGCCCATGGGTGAACCGGCGCGGCGTATTCTCGATGGCCAGCCGCGAGGACGTGTTCAAGGAACGCGGGCTGATGTCGCCCCAGAAATGGGAAATGGCGCCGACCGGCCAGCACATCGAACTCGGCATCGCCGAGATGAACCTGTTCCTGACGCTGTCGGCGGCAGGGCTGTCGCATTCGCTGTTCGGTGAGCGGTTGATCCCGATCGGTACACTGTACGATCCGTTCATCTGCCGCGGTCTGGATGCGCTGAACTACGCCTGCTATCAGGACGCCCGCTTCATCGTGGTGGCGACGCCGTCGGGCATCACGCTGGCGCCGGAAGGCGGTGCGCACCAGTCGATCAGCACGCCGTTGATCGGTATGGCACAGGACGGCTTGGCCTACTTCGAGCCGGCCTATGTCGACGAGCTCGGCACGGTGATGGCCTGGGCGTTCGACTACGTCCAGCGCTCCGGCGACGAGGACAAGGAACAGCGCTGGCATCGCGACGAGAAGGGTGGATCGGTCTATCTGCGCCTGTCGACGCGGCCGCTGGAGCAGCCCGCGCGTGTTCTGACCGATACGCAAAAGGCGGACATCATCAATGGTGCCTATTGGCTCCGCAAACCCGAGCCGGGCACGGGCCTCGCCATTGTTTACACCGGCGCGGTTGCGCCTGAGGCGATCGAGGCCGCCGGCCTGCTGTCGGAGGATCGTCGTGGCGTTGGCGTGCTGGCGGTGACGTCGGCGGATCGCCTGTCGGCCGGCTGGCACGGTGCGCAGCGCGCTCGCGAGCATGGCCTGCACGGTGCACGCTCGCACGCGGAGAACCTGCTGTCGGCCCTGCCGCGTGATGCCGCTATCATCACGGTCTGTGACGCGCACCCCGAAACGCTGTCATGGATTGGCGGCGTTATGGGCCATCGTGTGCGTCCGCTGGGCGTCGAGCATTTCGGTCAGTCAGGCTCAGTGTCCGAGCTTTACAGCCACTATGGCATCGACGCTAACGCGATCATGGCGGCGGCCGAGGGCCTGGGCGTTCGCCCGGTTCGATATCGCGTGGTCGGAAGCTGACGGACGCCAGGTAACATTTCACGAGAAGCGTGATGCGCCCGAAGCTCGGGCGCATCAACTGCGCGATCACGATCCCTTTTTATCGCGCGCGTCCATGCATTTGCGGGACTTGCTGCTCCAATACATATTGGTGCCGCATGATCCGGCTTTCGCCTTCTTCGCTTTGGACTTTGAAGCCGCAAGAACAGTCAAGTTGTCGGATTTTGCCGGAGGCGTGATCGAAAGGGCGGCCGCGCTGACGATTGGTGTCAAAGCGAGGCCCAAGGCGGCAGCGGACAACGATAAAACGGCAAGCTGCTTGCTACGAGACATCGGTATTCTCCGCGGTAAATGTTTCGCGGCAAGAGCGAATGCCCCAAACTCCCTACATTTCAACAGTTAGCATGCGGACATTAAGGCGGCAATCGCACTCGAAATGCGTAGGTTTATCGCCGTGCCGTATTCCCCTGAAGGGCATTCCGGTCATCCGCAATTGCCTGGAACCATGTTGATTGAAGGGTTGCAGAACTGGCAAATAGCGCAATTGGACTTTCCCTCTCTTCCGATTTGACGGACACTCCGTTCAAAAATGGGAGGCGCAATGCAGACTGCAATCGCCACTGTTTGCCTGAGCGGAGCACTCAACGAGAAGCTCGAGGCCATCGCCGCCGCCGGGTTCAAGGGCGTCGAAATCTTTGAAAACGATCTGCTGTCCTTCAGCGGGACCACGGCCGACGTCCGAGAGATGGTCGAAGGGCTGGGGCTGAAAACGGTAACGTTCCAGCCGTTCCGCGATTTTGAGGGTATGCCGGAGCCGCAACGCTCACGCGTTTTCGCCCGTGCCGAGCGCAAATTCGACACCATGCAGGAACTGGGCTGCGATTTGCTGCTGGTGTGCAGCAATATCTCGCCAGACTCTCTCGGTGGTATCGATCGGGCGGCAGAGGATCTGCGCGAACTTGGCGAGCGAGCAGCAAAGCGCGGGCTTCGCGTCGGTTTCGAGGCACTGGCCTGGGGTCGCCATATCAATGATCACCGCGACGCCTGGGAGGTTGTCCGGCGCGCAGATCATCCGGCGATCGGCCTCGTGCTCGATAGCTTTCACACCCTGGTCCGCAAGATCGATTTGAAATCGATCCGCGCGATCCCGAAGGATCGCATCTTCCTGGTACAAATTGCCGACGCGCCGCGGCTGGAGATGGATTATCTCTCGTGGAGCCGGCATTTCCGCTGCTTGCCGGGGCAGGGGGACCTGCCGGTGCTTGATTTCATGGAGGCCCTGCAGGCGACCGGCTTCGACGGGCTGATCTCGCTTGAGATCTTCAACGATCAGTTCCGCGCGGGCTCTGCACGCATGGTTGCGACGGACGGTCAGCGCTCGCTGCTTTACATGCTCGACCAATTGGCGGAACGCACGCGCGTTGCCGTACCGGGTGTTTCGCGACTGCCGCCACGTTCAAAGTGCGAGGGTGTGGAGTTCATCGAGTTTGCGATCGACGAGATAGCAGCGCCTTCGTTCGAAGCCGTGCTGGCCGGATTGGGTTTTCACAAGGCTGGTATTCACAAATCGAAGGAAGTTACGCGCTGGCGTCAGGGCGACATCAACCTCGTCGTGAACACTGAGAAGGAAGGCTTCGCGCACTCCTTCAACATCACGCACGGGACGTCGGTCTGTGCCATCGGTCTCAAAGTGGACGACGCTACGCAAACCCTCGACCGTGCGCAGAAGCTGCTGGACAAGCCGTTCCGACAGGCTGTCGGGCCGGGGGAGCTGGAAGTGCCAGCCGTGCGCGGTCTCGGTGGCAGCCTGATCTATTTCACTGACCAGCGCAGCGAGCTTGGGAAGGTTTGGGAGATCGAGTTTGACCTGCCCGCCGATGTTGCCACCGCGGATGCTGGACTGATTGCGGTCGATCACATCTCGCAGTCGATGCAGTACGAGGAAATGCTGTCGTGGCTGCTGTTTTACACCTCGCTGCTGGACGTCACCAAAACGCCGACCCAGGATGTGCTCGATCCTGCCGGCGTGGTGCACAGTCAGGTGGTCCAGACGACGGACGGCGCATTGCGGATCGTGCTGAATGCGTCGCAATCGAGCCGCACGCTGTCATCGCGGTTCGTCACCGAATTTTTCGGTTCCGGTGTCCAGCATATCGCGTTTTCGACCAGCGATATCCATGCCACCGTGGCGCGGCTGCGCGCGAACGGTGTCGACCTGCTGCCCATCCCGGAAAACTACTACGACGATCTGGAAGCCAAATGGGATCTGCCGGCCGCTGAACTCGATCGGCTACGGGCAGGTAATATCCTGTACGACCGCGACGGCAGCACGGAATACTTCCAGATCTATACGCCGAATATCGAAGAGAAGTTCTTCTTCGAGATCGTTGAGCGCAGGGGCTACACCGGCTTCGGAGCGACGAACGCGCCCATCCGTCTGGCGGCACAGACGCGGTTTGCGCGTCCGGCCGGGATGCCGCGCCGTTAGAGGGGGCTGCGTACGCTCAAGGCGCGCTGGGCAGGGTGGTGCGGACTGCGTGCGCGCGCTCGGAAGCCGGAAACTGCGGGCGGATCGGGCCGCCGCGGGTCAGCCACGCGCGCATCGCGACATTGGCTTCCGCGAAGCTTTTGACCGCAACGTGGTTGATGCTGTTCTGCAGGCAATGCTCGGTGAGTTTTCCCTTGGCCAGCACGAAATCACACCGCTCAGCGATGCAGAAATCGGAGCGGCCATCGCCGACCATGACGTTAGCACCGATGCTCATGAAGCTGCCGTGGGCGCATTTGCAGTTACCCATCCGCATCCGGCAATCCGTGCGACGATAGGGGAAACGCAGCGCCCAGCGGTCGCCGCCGAGCCACTCGAGCTTGTTGGCGAGATAGGGCAGGTCGAGACCGGCCGCGCGTAGCATTGCGCCAACCACGTGGTCCATGCCGTCCGACACGACCTTGACCTCAGCGCCGTGGCTTCGGCAAAGCTGCACGAACTCTGGAAAATCCGGATCGATCTCCATGCCGCCGATGAAGTCGGAAATTTGCTCCGGCGTGGCGCGGATGAGGGCAACCTGGCGCTGCATGGCCTCGGCGGAGGTGATCGCGCCCTTCTGCCACTCGGCCTCGATCTCCAGCCAGTACGGATCGGCGAAACGCGAAAACAACGAGTCCGTCGGGTCGCCCGGAGCAATGGTGCCGTCGAAGTCGACGAAGACATTGACCGGTAATGCGGCCGTCATGGCGGGCTGAAAGGATAACATGGCGCTAGAGGCCTCATGATCATTTTGGTTGATCCGACTCTAGGCTGTTTCGCCCAGTTTGGATGTTCCCGCCGTAACTCAAGATCGTGGCAGCCCGCAGACAGAGCCCAAGTGACGTGGCGTCGCAAGGGTCCAGTGGCCGTCTGCCGCATGCTGCACCATCTCCGATGCTTCTATCGAACAGCCCGATAACCATGTCGAGCTTGACCGATCACGAAATTTTGCGCGCGAGCAATAGCTTGGAAGATCATAGTATTATCTTAATTCGCATGGTTAGGGATCAGTAGCGGTAGTCGCGATCCGCCCTCCGGACGGCGTAATTGTCACACCGCTGCGCAATTGTCGTAGCCCTAACAGAGAATACTCGGTGAAATAGTTAACACGCCTTTCGGCGTCCCGGTCGTGACGCGAAAGCTGCTGGCGCAAGGACGCGCACGAACAGTTCGTGGGCGATGGCGTGCAATAGGCCCGGTGGACACGCGTGGATTGGGCCACCCGTTCGAGGAACGGATGCCGCCTCAGCGCCGTTTTTCAGGCAGTGCGGACCGCCGATAGTCGATCATCGGATTAGCCGATGGATGCGTGATGCCGGCAGAGTTCGCATCGGTGATCCTGCGCGAGGCTGTCCCATGACATGGTCATTCCGGTTGTTTTCAGTCGGCGGCACCGAAGTCCGCGTTCACGTGACCTTCTTTCTGCTGCTGGCCTGGTTCGGCGCAGTGCAGTGGTTGCAGTCCGGTCCTCGGGCAGCGGTCTGGGCGATTGTCTTCATCCTCATCTTGTTCGTTTGCGTCGTGCTGCATGAATTCGGACATGTATTCGCAGCCCGACGCTATGGAATCCGCACGCCGACGATCACGCTGCTTCCGATTGGTGGTCTGGCGAGCATGGAGCGCATGCCGGAGAAACCGGCCCAGGAAGTGGTGGTCGCCCTGGCCGGGCCGATGGTCAACGTTGTCATCGTTCTGCTGCTGTTGCCGTTCGTCAGAGCAAGTCTCGATCCGAACAATCTGGATTTTCTGCAGGATCCCGGCCGTAATATTCTCGCACGCGTTGCCATGGCCAACGTCGTTCTGGTCGTCTTCAACCTGATCCCGGCTTTTCCGATGGATGGCGGACGCGTGCTGCGGGCGCTGCTGGCTATGCGCTTCGGTTTTGTCCGCGCGACGCGGTTTGCGGCCACTATCGGTCAGGCGTTCGCGATCTTCCTCGGCTTCATGGGCTTGTTCGGCAATCCGCTTCTCGTGCTGATCGCCGTGTTCGTCTATATGGCTGCGACCGCTGAAAGTCAGTTCGTCGAGATGCGATCATTGGCGCGTGGCTATCTTGCGCGCGATGCCATGATTACCAGCTTCGAGAAACTGAGCCCGACGTCAACTGCCGACGATGCGGCGGCTCTCCTGCTGCGTACGACCCAACAGGAGTTTCCGGTCGTCGACGAAATGGCGCGTTTGAAGGGTATCGTCACGCGCGACGGTCTAATTCAAACGCTGCAGGATCGCGGCGGAGCAACGCCGGTTTCAGAATTCATGGAGACCGAGATTCCCTCGGTCACCAGCTCTGCGCATCTCGATAACGTCATGCGCACGATGCAGGAAAAGCGCGCGCGTGCCGTTGCCGTTGCGGACGTTGACCAACGCCTGATCGGGTTCATCACGCCGGAGAATTTCGCGGAAGTGATGATGGTCGGCCGTGCGCGCCAGCGATGATGCCGCGTTTCTATTCGCGATAAACAAGGACTGGTATTTTGCTGTGCGTCAGCACACGTATTGTCTCGCTGCCGAGCAGAAGCTTGGTAAGGCCGCTTCTGCCATGAGAGCCCATCACGATAAGATCGCAACCGCGGGCATCGGCAGTCTCGATGATCGCCTCGTAAGGGTTGCCGTTGCGGACATGGACGGTCTTGCAATCTACGCCGGCGGCGGCTGCAGCGTCGGCTACGGGCTTGAGAAAGTTTCGCGCATTGGTCTCGGCGCGTGCTTCATAATCCGCTTCGGGAACAGCAATGGCGATCTCGCCTATTGCAATAGTTTGCCACGGGGCTGTTACCGAGATGGCAGTTACCGCAGCGTTGAGAGACTTGGCGAGATTTACGCCATAGAGGGCCGCGCGTTGAGAAAGCTCGGATCCGTCGGTTGGGAGGAGAATGTGTCGGTACACGGGAAAACTCCTATGATGGCGCTGCAATAACGTCTCAAGACCAAAAATGATGGTCCGGCGGATTGCAGACAAGCTCTCTGTTTCAGGTGCGCTATGCACTGTCCCAGATCAAAATCTGCGCGGTCGTAACCGGCCAGGCGCACAAGCGCACCACAATCGACCGACGCTCTGACAGCGCGTGCTTTGACCTGAAAGTATGGGCGGCTGATTGGATGGCCATGTTCAGAATTGGCCTGCCGGGCTACGATAAGACCGAACTGAGGCTTTGCCATTGCCAGTACCCTGCGAGCCCCATCGTACGGCGACAGGTTTGGAGGCACCCATGCTCATTGGCGTACCCAAGGAGATCAAGGTCCGCGAGTATCGTGTTGGATTGACCCCCACCAGTGTGCGCGAGCTGACAGCTATCGGGCACGAAATTCTGATTGAGAGCGGCGCGGGCGCCGGCATCGGCATGAATGATGCCGACTACGAGCGGGCGGGTGGGACTATTGCGGCTTCGGCGCGGGACATCTTCGAACGCGCCGAAATGATCGTGAAGGTGAAAGAGCCGCAACCCGCCGAGCGCAAGCTCCTGCGCCGCGGGCAGGTGTTGTTCACCTACCTGCACTTAGCACCAGATCCCGAGCAAACAGCCGACCTGATTGAAAGCGGTGCCGTGTGTATCGCCTACGAAACCGTCACGTCGTCAACGGGTGGCTTGCCGCTGCTGGCGCCGATGTCGGAAGTCGCCGGGCGCATGTCGGTACAAGCCGGCGCGTATTTTCTCGAGAAAGCCCATGGCGGCCATGGTGTGCTGCTGGGAGGCGTGCCGGGCGTCGATCCCGCCAAGGTCGTGGTGCTGGGCGGGGGCGTGGTTGGTACGCATGCGGTCCATATCGCGCTCGGCATGGGGGCCGATGTCTGGGTGATCGACCGCAACGTGGATGTGCTGCGCCGTTTGTGGAGCCATTTCGGGCGGCCGCTCAACACCGTCTATTCAACCCGCGATGCCATCGACCGCCATCTTCGCGATGCCGACCTCGTCATCGGCGGCGTTTTGATCCCGGGTGCGGAAGCGCCGAAGCTGATCACCCGCGAGCACGTCAAGACGATGCGGACCGGATCGGTGATCGTTGATGTGGCAATCGATCAGGGCGGATGTGCGGAAACCTCCCATCCCACCACCCACGACGATCCGACTTATGTCGTAGACGGGGTGATTCATTATTGCGTTGCAAACATGCCGGGAGGGGTTCCCAAAACCTCGACACATGCGCTTAATAACGCCACGCTGCCCTTTGTCCTCGAACTCGCGGAGAAAGGCTGGGTGCAGGCTTTGCGAGACAACAAGCACCTTCGCAATGGTCTGAACGTCTGGGACGGCAAGGTCACGTGCGCGCCGGTGGCGGCCGCACTTGGCTACCCCTACATTTCCGCCGACACTGCGGTAAGCTGAAGAATGATGCACAGCAGCATGAAAAACAGGCTTTGATGTTGAGGCGGGTGCGAATAAAAATCAGGCAGCTTTGACTGCAGGGGGAGAAGGCTGAGTGGAATACTTCGTACAGCAGGTCATTAATGGTCTGACGCTCGGCTCGATCTATGGTTTGATCGCCATTGGCTACACGATGGTGTTCGGTATCATCGGCATGGTGAACTTCGCGCACGGCGACGTGTTCATGATGTCCACATTCTTCGCGCTCATCTTCTTCCTCATTCTGACTCAGGTGCTCGGCCTGGGTTCGTTGCTGATGGCGCTTGTCATCGTCATGCTCGCCGGCATGTTCCTCACCTCCCTATGGAGTTGGACGATCGAACGGCTGGCCTATCGCCCGTTGCGAGGATCCTTCCGCCTGGCGCCGCTGATCTCGGCGATCGGCATGTCGATTTTCCTGATGAATTTTGTGCAGTTGGTGCAGGGTCCGCGCAATAAGCCATTGCCGCCAATGCTCAACGAGGTGATCCTGCTGGATGTCGGCGGCGGTGGCCACGTCACCCTGTCCTACAAGCAAATCCTGATCATGGTGGTCACGGTCGTGTTGTTGACCGGGTTTTGGTACGTCGTTCAGAAGACGCCGCTCGGACGTGCGCAGCGCGCCTGCGAGCAGGACCGGAAAATGGCCTCGTTGCTTGGCATTGACGTCGACCGGACGATCTCGATCACCTTCATCATGGGCGCTGCGTTGGCTGCCGTGGCCGGTGTCATGTACATGCTGTACTACGGCGTCGTCAGCTTCGCCGACGGGTTCGTGCCGGGCATCAAGGCGTTCACCGCGGCGGTTCTTGGCGGCATCGGCTCGCTGCCGGGCGCTGTGCTGGGCGGTCTGCTGATCGGCTTGATCGAAGTTCTGTGGTCGGCGTATTTCTCCATCGACTACAAGGACGTCGCGGCGTTCTCTATTCTCGCCATAACGTTGATCTTCCTGCCGTCAGGCATACTCGGCCGTCCCGAAGTGGAGAAGGTATAACCGATGGCGACTGTCGCGGGTGAGCGCAGTGCGGAAGTTCAGGTTCCGCTCTGGATCGCCGCCGTAAAGAAAGCCGCGATCACGGCGTTGATCACGTTTGGCTTGGCATTTCCCCTTATCGCTCTCAGGACGGACACCGATTTCAGCAATCGGTTGATCCTGCAGCCGCGCTGGGAGCTGACGGCGATCATCGTCGCGTTGGCGTTCGTGGGCAGTTTCCTGCTGGCCTTGGTTCCCGCTCGCCCGAAGAGGGTGAAAAAGCGCAGAGCCGCTTTCGCCATTTCGGAGCGGACAGCCAGGATCTTCGGCGTTCTCGGTCTGGGGTTGCTGGCTGCCTATCCGTTCCTTGCCATCTACTTCACGGGCATGAGCGGGTCGGTCAAATGGGTCGATAACTTCGGCATCCAGATCCTGATCTACATCATGCTGGGCTGGGGGCTGAATATCGTGGTGGGCCTCGCCGGCTTGCTCGATCTCGGCTACGTCGCGTTCTATGCCGTTGGCGCATATTCTGCCGCCCTGCTGACCACGACTTTCGGCCTGTCGTTCTGGCTGGCTCTGCCGCTGGCGGGCATTCTGGCTGCCTTCTGGGGAATACTGCTCGGCTTCCCGGTTCTCAGATTGCGCGGCGACTATCTGGCGATCGTTACGCTGGCATTCGGCGAAATCATCCGGCTCGTGCTGATCAACTGGATCGATGTCACTGGCGGCTACGCAGGCATTTCCGGCATTCCGCGGCCGACCTTCTTCGGCATTCCGTTCAATGCCAGCGATGAAGGATTTACAGCCCGCTTCGGCCTGGAATTTTCGCCGCTCTATCGCACGATCTTCCTTTATTACGTGATCCTGGTGCTGGCGCTTCTCACCAATCTGGTCACGATACGGCTGCGTCGCTTGCCGGTCGGACGCGCCTGGGAGGCGTTGCGCGAGGACGAGATCGCCTGCCGGGCGCTTGGCATCAACACGGTGGCGACCAAGCTGACGGCCTTCGCGGTCGGTGCCATGTTCGGCGGCTTCGCCGGAGCGTTCTTCTCGGCACGGCAGGGCTTCATCTCGCCGGAGTCGTTCGTGTTCATGGAAAGCGCAGTGATCGTTGCGATCGTCGTGCTTGGCGGCATGGGTAGCCAGATCGGCGTTGCCATCGCAGCGGCTGTCATGGTCGGCGGTACGGAGATTTTGCGTGAGCTCGAATGGCTCAAGCAGGTGTTCGGTCCGGCGTTCGAGCCCACGCATTATCGTATGCTGCTGTTCGGCCTTGCGATGGTCGTGGTGATGATCTGGAAGCCGCGTGGCCTGATCTCGA
Organism: Pseudomonadota bacterium; assembly: GCA_023426855.1. Lineage (GTDB taxonomy): Bacteria > Pseudomonadota > Alphaproteobacteria > Rhizobiales > Hyphomicrobiaceae > ZC4RG25. Next base: position 14,652 of record JAEZBU010000004.1, read on the forward strand.
CGCGCGCACCAACCTTGTTCCACAAGCAGCGCAAGGCGGTGTCGGGTGATCTCGTTAAGGAGGGCCACGGGTGAGCCGCTGGGAAACCGATCCCCTACTGACGGTCGAGCACCTGACCATGCGGTTCGGGGGGCTGATCGCCGTTCACGATCTGTCGTTCTCGGTCGGGCGTGGAGATATCACGGCGTTGATCGGCCCGAACGGCGCCGGCAAAACGACGGTCTTCAACTGCATCACTGGTTTCTACAAGCCGAGCAGCGGGCGCGTTGCACTGGCGCAGCCCGTGCCAGCGACCACCGAAGCCATCGATGCGCTGACCGGCAGCGGGGAACGCTGGGCACATCATGATGGTGGCGGCCTTTATCTGCTGGAGCGCATGCCGGACTTCCAGATTGCGGCGAAGGCGCGTGTCGCCCGAACCTTCCAGAATATCCGGCTGTTCTCGGGCATGACGGTGTTGGAGAACCTCGTCGTCGCACAGCACAATCCGCTCATGCGCGCCTCGGGGTTCTCGATGCTTGGTCTGATCGGCGCCGCAAGCTATCGCGACGCGGAAAAGCAGGCAGTCGACCGGGCCGTGCATTGGCTGGAAAGGATCGGCCTGATCGATCGCGCCGACGACTCTGCCGGCGAATTACCTTACGGTGATCAGCGGCGTCTCGAGATCGCCCGTGCCATGTGTACCGATCCCGTCCTGCTGTGTCTCGACGAGCCCGCGGCAGGTCTGAACCCGCGCGAATCCGCGGAGCTCAACGCGCTCCTGCGCGCTATTCGTGACCAGGATAAAACATCAATTCTCCTGATCGAGCACGACATGAGCGTCGTGATGGAAATATCCGACCACGTTGTCGTGCTCGAATACGGCACCAAGATTTCCGACGGGACGCCTGAAGAGGTCCGCAACGATGCCAAGGTCATCGCCGCCTATCTCGGCGTCGAGGACGAGGAAGTCGAGCAGGTCGAGGCGGAGGTAGGACTTTGAGCGAGCCTCTGCTGTCAGTCCATGGCGTGACCACCTACTACGGCAATATCATTGCCCTTCGCGGCGTTGACATGGAGGTCAGGCAGGGCGAGATCGTCAGCCTGATCGGTGCCAACGGCGCCGGCAAGTCCACATTGATGATGACCGTCTTTGGCAATCCGCGCGCGCGCGATGGCCACATCATTTACGACGGGACCGACATCACCAATTTGCCGCCACACGAAATCGCCCGCATGCGCATCGCCCAGTCGCCCGAGGGGCGACGGATCTTCCCGCGCATGACCGTGATGGAAAATCTGCAGATGGGCGCCGAGATCGACAACCTCGTCCATTTCGAGGAGGACCTTGAGCGGGTATGTACGCTGTTTCCGCGTCTGAAAGAGCGTCTTGAGCAGCGCGGCGGTACGTTGTCGGGCGGCGAGCAACAGATGCTGGCAATCGCGCGGGCGCTCATGAGCCGGCCGAAGCTGCTGCTGCTCGATGAGCCGTCATTGGGCCTGGCTCCGCTCATCGTTAAGCAGATTTTCTCGGTACTGCGTGATCTCAACAAACGTGAGGGGATGACGATCTTCCTCGTCGAGCAGAACGCGTTTCATTCTCTGAAGCTGGCCGATCGCGGCTATGTGATGGTCAACGGTCGTATCACGATGACCGGTACTGGCGCCGAATTGCTGGCGAGGCCTGAAGTGAAGGCCGCCTATCTGGAAGGCGGACGCCATTGAGGAGCGCTGTTGATGCCTGAATGGCTTTACCAATCCAGTGAAAACGGTGGGTGGGTATTCATTCTTCTCACCGTCGTTCTCGGCGGCTCTGCGTCCTGGGTAACGGGCAAGGCCATCGCACAGACATGGCGGCCGTATTGGCAGTTGCCGACATATGCGCTGCTGTTGACCGCCGCCGTCCGATTTTTGCATTTCGCGCTTTTCGAGGAGCCGCTGTTGGCGCCGCAGAATTGGCTTGTCGACTACGCGATCTTGCTCGCCGCCTGTCTGCTCGGTCACCGCCGCATGCGGGCGTTGCAAATATCGACCCAATATTCATGGCTGTTCGCACCGGCCGGGCCGCTCGGGTGGCGCCGAAAGTCTACCGAATAAGGGTGGTGCGGTATTCAATAATCCGGATGACTTCTGGTTTGTTTCGGAGGATCATGAGCATCCAGGATACGGCATCCAGCGAGGTTGAGGCCTCCTGGCGGTTTTGTTGGCATTGTGTCCGTCATTAAGGGAGAATTCCATGAAGAAAGTTTGGTTGTCTGGCGTCGCGCTCGCAGCGAGCGTTGCGTTGGCAGGCACTGCGAATGCCCAAATCAAGGTCGGCGTGGCTGGTCCGCTTTCGGGCGCCAACGCTGCGTTCGGCGCGCAGATGAAGAACGGTGCCGAGCAGGCGGCTGCTGACATCAACGCTGCCGGTGGCATCAATGGCCAGAAGATCGAGATCGTTCTGGGCGATGACGCCGCTGACCCCAAGCAGGGCGTTTCGGTCGCGAACAAGTTCGTCGGTGACGGCGTGAAGTTCGTGATCGGCCACTTCAACTCCGGCGTGACGATGCCGGCTTCGGAAGTCTACGCCGAAAACGGCATCTACATGATTACGCCGGCTTCGACCAATCCGCGTGTCACCGATCGTGGCCTGTGGAACGTCATCCGCGTCTGCGGCCGTGACGATCAGCAGGGCGAAGTCGCCGGTAAGTACATCGTCGATAATCTGAAGGGCAAAAAGCTCGCCGTGGTCCATGACAAGACCACGTATGGCAAGGGCTTGGCGGACGAGACCAAGAAGGCTGTCAACGCTGCGGGCGTCAAGGAAGTCCTGTACGAAGGCGTCAACACCGGTGAGAAGGACTTCTCGGCTCTGGTCTCCAAGATCAAGGCGGCTGGTGCTGACATCGTCTACTGGGGCGGTCTGCACACGGAAGGTGGTTTGATCGTTCGCCAGATGCGCGATCAGGGCGTGAACGCGGTTCTGATGTCGGGTGATGGTATCGTCACCGATGAGTTCGCGGCCATTGCTGGCCCGGGCGTCGAAGGCACGCTGATGACGTTCGCTCCGGATCCGCAGAAGAAGCCGGAAGCGGCTGAGGTGGTGAAGAAGTTCATCGACAAGAACTTCAAGCCGGAAGCCTATACGCTGTATGGCT
>JAEZBU010000024.1 GCA_023426855.1 Pseudomonadota bacterium
AAAATGAGCGCGCTGGTCAGCAGCAGCGTCGGGATCATGATCAGGATGCGGCGTAGGATGTAGACGAGCATGGGCTACTGCGACGCCTCTCGGAACCAGAACGTATCCGGAAGGTAGCGCCCGAAAAAGCCCCCTGGATCGAATGCCCAGATCGCATTTTCAGGAATGTTGACGAGATTGCGCGACACCACGATCGGCTGTCGCGTGGCGTTCACGGTGCCGATCGTGAACACCTGATCCGCGTGGATGGCGAGCATCTGGCTCCAGATCTCCGCACGCTCTTCGGTGGAATCCGTTCCTTGCCATTGCCGCAAAAGCTCGACCAGCTTGGCAACCTCGGGCAATTCCGGCGCCTCTCCGACCTTGCCCTTTTCCTCAAAGTATTGCCCCCATTTCGACCACTGCAATTGCGCGACCGAGGTGGGCGCCAATTCATCCGGCGCCATATCCGGTGTGGCGACGCCGTTGTCGAAGCCCTTCCAAACCAGCATCACGGTGCTACCGGCGTAGACACGCTTACGGAACAGATCGCGTTGCATCGGCCGGACGAAGATCTTGATACCGACTTCGAGCCACGTATCGCGGATCAGCGAAAGCACGTCGGCTTCCTCCGAATTCTCGCCCGATGTCTCGACGACGAGTTCGGCCCGGCGGCCATCCGGCAAAAAGCGCACACCATCGGTATCGCGTTTGGGTATGCCAGCTTCATCGAGCAGCTTATTGGCTGCCTTGAGATCGAACTGAGTCCAAGCCTTGCGAAACTCCTCCCTATACAGCGGGCTTTGCGGCAGCATGGTATTGGCGCTTTCGCGCGCCAGCCCGTAGAAGATCGCCTGATTGATCTCGCGGCGATCAATCGCCATCGACAGCGCGCGCCGGACCCGCACATCCCGCCACAGCTTTCGCCATTCAAGATCTTCGGTGTTCAGGTTCGGCAGCATCGCAATGCGCGAGCCCTCGCCAGCTTCCCAGAGCTTCACCCTGATTTTGCCGCGCGCCTCGGCTTCCTTCAGGAACGTATAGTTGTCGAAGCGGATATAGCGCGCCTGAATATCGGACTCGCCGCTCCCCGTCTGGGCCGCGATCAACGAACCGGCGCCGATCGAGACGACGATATCATCGGCATAGGGCAACTGCCGCCCCTTGGCGTCGATGCGGTGGAAATAGGGATTGCGCTTGAACGTGAAACGGCTGCTCGGCGGCGCGGTGCTGTTGCACCACTGATCCAGGCACGGAAGGTCCGGGTTTTCCGGCCGATACATGCGCGATTTGCGCTCATGCAATGCGCTCCAACTGCGCACACGCTCGGCCTTGACGATCTCGTCCAGCTTTTCCGCCGCCGTATAGCTGGCATGAAATTGCTTCAGATAATGGCCGGGTGCGTACAAATAGAGCGGACGCGCGCCGGCAAGTGCCGGCAGAAACGACGGGTTCGGATCGTCCCAGGTGTAGCGGACAATCGTCTCCTCGATGACCTCGAACTTCGGCGGCTTGCCGTTGACCAGCATCTCCAGCGGCGGCCCGGTCGTATACAGGCGCTTATTGAGGGCAATGTCCTCCCAATAATAGCGGAAATCCTCCGCCGTGAACGGATGCCCGTCCGACCAGCGATGCCCCCGCCGCAGATGCAGCGTGAATATGCGACCTTCGCTGACCTCGACCCTGGCCAGCATATCCGGCACGAGATTTAGTTTCTCGTCGTATCCGACCAGGCGCGAATAGTTGTTCACCACGATCATGCGCAGATCACGCTGATCAGCCATCAGCGTGCGGATCTGGCCGCCATGGCGTCCGTACTCGCGCCCCATTGCCTCCAGATCGATGACGCGCGGGTCCTGTGGTATGCGTTCGGCGATCGGCGGCAACTTACCCGCTTTGACATCGGCCTCCAGAGATGGCGTTTCGATCAGATCAAAAGGCAGCGCCGGGGCAGCGACCGCCGCCGACGCGCCCGCAACTGACGACAGCACACTCAGCAGAACCGCAAACGACCATCTGATCATCGTCAGATCCTGTGTCTCATGATCTCAACCCGCCCCCTGCAGCTCGTAGGCATCGACATTGGCATTCATCAGCACGCGGTGGCCGTCGCCCAGATCGACGTAGTCCAGTCGCGCGCCCCCGTTGCGCCGAAACTGCGGCGCCCAGTTCGCCTCGTCCGAAGCGCCACCGAGATTGAGCGCAGCAAAGTCCAGCGGACGGTCGAGATCGGGATACGGCACCGCCTTCAGCAGCGCCTGCGTGTAGGAATGCACCGGCTTGCGGAACAGGATATGCCGCGGCGCAATCTCCACCAGCTTGCCGCGCGCCATCACCGCGATGCGGTCCGCCATGTAATCAATGACCGCGAGATTATGCGAAATGAACAGGTAAGTCAGGCCGAGCTGGCTTTTGAGGTCCTTCAGCAAATTAAGGATCTGCGCCTGCACCGACACGTCGAGCGCCGAAACCGGCTCGTCGCAGATCATCAGAGACGGGTTCAGAGCCAACGCCCGGGCAATGCCGATACGCTGCCGCTGCCCGCCTGAGAAACTGTGCGGATAGCGATTGAGAAACCGCGGATCGAGCCCGACAGCACGCATCAGCTCGACGCAGCGATCGATCTGCTCCCGCGCTGTGCCGCGGCCGTGAATTTGCAAGGGCTCGCGCAGAATATTCAGCACCGTCATGCGCGGCGAAAGTGAACTGACGGGGTCCTGGAAAACCATCTGGACGTTAGGACGGAACGCCTTCAAAGCTGGCCCTTCGAGCTTCAGCATGTCGGTCTTGGTGCCGTCAGGTGACGTGTAAACCATAGAGCCTTCATCCGGCGTCAGCGCACGCATGAGGATTTTGCTCAGCGTCGTTTTTCCGCAACCGGATTCGCCAACCAACCCCAGGCACTCGCCGCGCTTCACATCGAAGCTGACGCCATCCACGGCGGCCACGACATGTTCTTCGGATTTGCCGCCGAACCAGCCCCCCTTCCGGATTCCGAAGCACTTGCGCAGATTACGCGCCTGGAGCACCGGATCGGCGCTGATCTTCCCCGGTACGACCGGTGGCGGACATGGCAGGTCAGGCTTGTCGGTGCCCATGTCACGCAACGAAACGAGGCGTTCACCGGGCTCCATATCGAAGTGGGGGACGGCCTTCAGCAAAGCCTTCAAATAAGGATGCCGCGACCGCCGGAAGATCTCCTCGGCAGGCCCGGCCTCCATGATCTCGCCGTGGTAAATCACCACCACCTCGTCCGCCATGTTGGCGACCACGCCGAGATCATGGGTAATCAGCAGCATGCCCATGTTGAACTTCTGCTGCAGCTCTTTCAGCAGGCTCAACACCTGGGCCTGGATGGTTACGTCCAGCGCCGTGGTCGGTTCGTCGGCGATCAACAGCGACGGGCGGCATATCAAGGCCATCGCGATCATGGCACGCTGGCGCAACCCGCCCGACAGCTCGAACGGATACATATCGAAGGCGCGGGCAGGATTAGGGAAACCCACCAGCCCCAGCATTTCTTCGCTGCGCGCGCGGGCTTCCTTCTTGTCCACGGGAAAGTGGATCGTCAGCGCTTCCGAGATCTGGTTGCCGAT
>JAEZBU010000046.1 GCA_023426855.1 Pseudomonadota bacterium
CGTTAGGGTGGCGGCAATCCGCCATCGATAACGCACCTCTATGGGTGAAGGCCAGGTTTGGTCCTCTCGCGACGTATCTCGACATGCTGTTCGTGGATCATGGCGTTTTCCGCATGATTTACGTCAACAAGCACAAGCTCGGCGAGCGCGCGTGGCGCTCGGCGCAGCCGGCTCCCCACCACATCAAGGCGTTGGCGCAGCAGGGCATCCGCACGATCGTCAATCTGCGCGGACCGCGGCTGTGCGGCAGCTACTGGCTGGAACAGGAAGCCTGCCGCCGCTATGGCGTGGAACTTGTGGATTTCCAGGTCCGTTCGCGGGATGCGCCGCGCCGGTCGGAGCTGTTTGCGGCGCGCGACCTGTTCCAGCAGATCGAATATCCCTTCCTGCTGCATTGCAAATCGGGCGCCGATCGCGCCGGGTTGATGAGCGTGCTGTATCGCTTCCTGCATGAGGGCGTGCCGCTGGTCGAGGCCAAGCGCGAGCTGTCATTGCGCTACGGCCATATCCGGCAGGCCGACACCGGCATTCTCGACTATTTCTTCGAGCGTTATCTGCAGGATACCGAGAAGCGGCCGATGCCGTTCTTCGACTGGGTCGAGCAGGTCTATGATCCCGAGGAACTGCGCCGCACCTTCCGCGCCAACGGTATGGCGAACCGGCTGGTGAACTCGATCCTGCGCCGGGAATAACAGTTTTTCCAGTCTGCCCCGTTAGCCCGCCGGCATGAGCTGGGAGGCGACCAATCGCGCATAGGCGCCGTTGGCCGCCATCAACTCGGTATGGGTGCCTTTTTCCACAAGCGTCCCATCCTCGATAACCGCGATCAGATCGGCCTGCTGCACGGTCGACAGGCGATGCGCGATGACCAGCGTGGTGCGGTTGCGGGTGAAGGTCGCCAGTGCCTTCTGCACCAGGGCTTCGGACTCGGTGTCGAGCGCGCTTGTGGCCTCGTCGAGCAACAGAAACGGCGCGTCCTTCAGGATCGCACGGGCCAGCACGATACGCTGGCGCTGGCCGCCGGACAGCCGCTGCCCGCGATCACCGACCGGCGTGTCGTAGCCCTGCGGCTGAGCCAAGATGAAATCGTGCGCGGCGGCGGCCTGCGCTGCTGCCTTGATCTCCGCATCGCTGGCATCGAGGCGACCGAGCGCGATGTTGGCGCGGATCGTATCGTCGAACAGCGTCACTTCCTGGCTAACGATCGAAATCGCGCCGCGCAGCGATTGCAGCGTCACCGCCCGCAAATCCTGGCCATCGATGGTGATGCTGCCGGAGTCGATGTCGAACAGGCGCGGCACCAGGTTGATGATGGTGGATTTTCCGGCGCCGGAACGCCCGACCAGCGCCACCGTACTGCCGCCGGGTACGTTGAGGCTGAAATTCTGCAGCGTCCGCACCGGACTGTCGGGCAGGTACGAAAAATCGACGTCGTCGAAATCGATCGCGCCCTTCGTCACCTTCAGGGCCTTGGCGTCGGGTGCGTCGACGATCGTCGGCTTGTCGTCGATCAGCTCGTAGATGCGTTCGGTCGCCGACAGGCCTTCCTGAATGCGCGCGGACAGATTGCCGAGCGCGCGGATCGGTTGGGCTGCCATCAGCAAGGCGGTAAGGAAGCCCATCAGATCGCCGATCGTCGAGCCGCCCTGCGAGATGCGCCAATAAGCGAACGCCACGACGCCGGCGACGGCTATGCCGCCGAGCGCTTCCAGCATCGGATCAAGTCGCGCACGTGCGCGGACTGCTTTCATTTTCAGCCGGAAGACGTTCTCGAAGCTGTCCTTGACCCGCGTCACCACGTAATTTTCAAGCCGGAATGTCTTGATCAGCCGTGCGCTGGAGAGGTACTCCGCCAGCAGCGAGGTCATGTCGCCCATGCCGGTCTGCGTACGGCGCGCGAACTGCCGAAGCCGCTTGCTGACGACGGCAATCGGCCACGCAGCGATCGGGTAGACGCCGAGCACGATCACCGTCAGCGCCCAGTCGAGATACAGCATGGTGCCAGCCAGGGCGATGATCGAGAGCGTATCGCGAATAGCTGTGTTCAACGCGGCTTGGGCGGCGGTGTGGATGTACTGCACGTCGTTGGTCAGTCGTGACATGAGCTGGCCCGGCGCTTCGCGCGTGATGCTGGCATAGTCGGCCGCGATCAGGCTGGCGAAGGCGTGGCTCTGAATGTCGGTGGTCATGCGCTGGACGATGCGGTTCGTCACCACCGTCTGCAGGTACAGGAACAGACTGCGGATCATGGTCACGAACACGATCGCGCCGAGCACCAGCGGCAGCAGGTCCGGACTGCCGGTCATCAGCGAGTCGAACGATTGCTTGATGATGATGGGGTAGCTGGCGCTGGCCGCAGCCAGCAGGCCGGTCAGGGCGAGTGCCACCAGAAGCTGCCGCCAGCGCGGCCAGACCCATTCCTTCAGGAACCGGGCCAGCAGAACCTTGTAGCGGGCGTCAAGGCTGACGACCGCCGGCTTCTGGACAGAGCCGCTCGGGTCGGCTTGGGGCACACATCCTCCGAAACGTGATTGTTGCGCAGTCGTCGGCTGCGGTTGACGCGGTGTCAGACCTTGCTGGAGCCGGGAATTGGCATTGTGTCGGGGTCGAGCAGGCGATGCAGATGGACGATGAAATAACGCATGTGGGCGTTGTCGACCGTGCTCTGCGCCTTGCCCTTCCAGGCTTTGTAGGCTTCGGCGTAGTTTGGATAGATGCCGACGACGTCGAGTTTCTCGAGGTCGCGGAACGTGACGCCCTCAAGCGATTCCAGCTCACCCCCAAACACGAGGTGCAAAAGCTGCTTGGGCGGCTGCTGAGTGCTCATAGGATGCGTTCTCCTGCAATCGCGTTGCGCTGGTGATTACCTGTTGCCTCATGCGGTGCCCAAGGGCAAGAGCGCGTGCTGGCGCACTGGCCGGTACTTCGCTCACGCAAGGCCGGCAAGCGCCGAGATCGCCATATCGGCAAGCAGTCCCAGAAACAGCGCCCACCCGACATCGCGGTTGGAGCGGAAACGACGCAGGCAGTTGGATGGATCGTCGATATTGAGCGTCGCCACCTGCCACGCGAGCTGTACACCAACGAGAGCGAGCGCGGTGTAGAAGATCAGATGTGCGCCAGCCGCAAATCCGGCAATCGCCCACAGGATGACTGCGGCTGAATAGAATCCGGCGATCCAGTCCTTCGTCGCGTCGCCGAACCGCAAGGCCGTCGAGCGCAGGCCCAGCATCGCGTCGTCGTCCTTGTCCTGGTGGGCGTAGATCGTGTCGTAGCCGATGGTCCAGAACACGCATCCGACGTAGAGCGCAATCGGCGCCAGGGACAGTTCGCCGTAGATCGCAGCCCAGCCGACCAGCGCGCCCCACTTGAAGGTCAGGCCGAGGACGACCTGCGGCCACGACGTGAACCGCTTCATGAACGGATAGATTGCGACCAGCGCCAGAGACGAGATGGCGAGCCAGATCGTAAATTCGTTGAACTGCAGCAGCACCAGCAGCCCGGTCAGAGACAGGGCGATGGCGAACATCAACGCCTGCATCACACTGACCTGGCCGGATGGGATCGGCCGGCTGGCGGTCCGCGCGACGCTGCCGTCGTAGTCGCGGTCGACGATGTCGTTATAGGTGCAGCCGGCGCCGCGCATGACCAATGCGCCAATGGCGAAAAGCACGAGATACCAAAGGCTTGGGTAAGGACGGCCACGCGCAAGTTCGGCCAACGCAAGCGCCCACCAACACGGGAAAAGCAGTAGCCATGTTCCGATCGGCCGGTCGACGCGGGCCAGCTTCAGGTATGGCAACGCGAACGCCGGCGCATAGCGATCCACCCAGTTGTCTGGCGGGGCATCAGCAATCAAAACTTGGGTCTCGGATGGTGGACGCATGTGCCTGCAATGAATTGCACTGATTTGAGCGGCAAACTAGGCGGCAAGCCGCGTGGCCGCAACGCTCTGACAGGGAAAAAAGACTAGTGTGATGATCGAGAAATTCGTCAGCCCTGGCCGCGCGTCCGAGAGCGAATTTCTCGATCTGAATCACACTAGCAAATCCATGATTCTAGTGTCCCTTTTAATTCCGAAGTTCGCTGAGGGACCTAGCATCGAAGTAAGGCGAACTTCGGAATTGGGACACTAGGGCACGATAGCACGAGCCAGAACGACGCAGTTGGGTTAAGAGGCGGCATGGCCATTCATGATTTCAGTGCGCAGCGGCTTTTCGTCGAGCACGACCTCGCACCCGGGGTTGCCGTTGCGTGCGCGCCCGAGCAGGTGAACTACCTGCGCAACGTGCTGCGGCTCGCTGACGGTGCCGAGATCCTGATCTTCAACGGCCGCGATGGCGAGTGGAAGGCGACGCTGCGGATCACCGGCAAGCGAACCTGCAGCCTCGAGCCGGTTGAGCGCATCCGCGCGCAGCAGGATGGCCCCGACATCCACTACGTGTTCGCGCCGCTGAAGCGCGCCCGGCTCGACTACATGATCCAGAAGGCGACGGAACTCGGCGTCGCCCGGCTGCAGCCCGTCCTGACCCGGCATACCATCGCCGAGCGGGTGAATCTGGACCGCATGCGCGCCAACGCCATCGAGGCGGCGGAGCAGTGCGGTATCCTGCGCATTCCGGACATCGGCGAACCCGCTCGCCTCGATCGGTTGATTGCGGCCTGGGATCCGGCCCGGCCGCTGGTGTTCTGTGACGAGGCCGCAGAGATACAGAGCCCGCTGGAGGCGTTGTCGCGAACGCAGTCTGGTCCACTGGGCCTACTCATCGGCCCAGAAGGTGGCTTCGCAACTGACGAGCGCGAGCTGTTGATCCGGCAACCTTTTACCGTTCGCCTGTCCCTCGGTCCGCGGATCATGCGCGCCGACACCGCCGCGATCGCTGCGCTGGCGCTGATCAATGCTGCGCTCGGTGATTGGCGAAGTGCCTGAGAAATCCGGACTTTCCGAGCCACTGAAGCGACCGACCTGATACCACTTGCACGGGCACATTGAAGGGAGCACTTGTGCTTCGATGCAGAGGGCGATAACTCTCCGACTAAGACTTCATCAATCCCGAACTAACGAACAAAAGCCCAGAGGCTGCGATGTCGACGCGACAGGATGCAGGGACGCCTAGTCCGACAGTGAGCGGCAAGAATGATCTGGTTGCGTGGATCGCCGCCGGTTCGAAGCCCAAAGAGGATTGGCGCATCGGCACCGAGCACGAGAAGTTCGTGTTTCAGACCGACACCCTGGGGCCGGTTCCCTATGAAGGTCCGCGCGGCATCCGTGCCTTGATGGAAGGGCTGATCGAGCGGCACAAGTGGGAGCCGATCATGGAGGGCGAGAACATCATCGCCCTCAAGCGGCCAGCCGGTGAAGGTTCGGAAACGATATCGCTGGAGCCCGGCGGACAGTTCGAGCTGTCGGGCGCGCCAGTCGAGACCGTGCATCAGACCTGTGCCGAGACCCGCCAGCATCTGGTCGAGGTGTCGGAGGTTGGCGGCAGGCTGGGGCTGGGCTTCCTCGGTCTCGGGTTCTCGCCCAAGTGGACATTGGCCGAAACCCCGCGCATGCCCAAGCAGCGCTATGGTGTGATGACGCGCTATATGCCCCAGGTCGGCTCGAACGGGCTCGACATGATGTACCGGACCTCGACCATCCAGGTGAACCTGGACTTCGGCGACGAGGCCGACATGGTCAAGAAGTTCCGCGTGTCGCTGGCGCTACAACCGATCGCGACGGCGCTGTTTGCATCCTCGCCGTTCAAGGAAGGTAAGCCGAACGGTTTCAAGTCCTTACGCTCCGAAGTGTGGCGCGATACCGACCGCAACCGCACCGGCATGCTGCCGTTCGTGTTTGAAGATGGCATGAGTTTCGAGCGCTATGTGGACTATGCGCTCGATGTGCCGATGTATTTCGTCTACCGCGACGGCCAGTACATCGATGTCGCAGGCGCATCGTTCCGCGATTTCATGGCTGGACGGCTGGCGCAGCTGCCCGGCGAACGGCCGACGCTCGACGATTGGTCGGATCACGTCACAACACTGTTTCCGGAAGTACGCATGAAGCGCTTCCTCGAGATGCGCGGTGCCGATGGTGGCCGCTGGCGGCGCATTTGCGCACTGCCGGCGTTCTGGGTCGGGCTTCTCTACAGCAGCTCTGCGCTGGATGCGGCCTGGGATCTGATCAAGAACTGGTCGACGGAGGAACGGCAAGGGCTACGCGACGGTGTGCCGGCCGCCGCGCTCGACGCAAAGTTCCGCAATGGCACTGTGCGCCACATTGCCACCCAGGTGGTCGACATCGCGCGGTCCGGTCTGGTTGATCGCAAGCGGTTGAACGTCAACGGCCGCGACGAGACCATTCATCTGGATTTCGTGTCGGAGATCGTGGCCAGCGGCCGCACCCCGGCTGATGACCTGCTGGAGATGTATAACGGCCCCTGGCAGCAGAATATCGACCGCGTTTTCAAGGACTACGCGTTCTGAGAAACGCAGCGCCCGTTGCATCTCGCGGCTGCATGATCACGGCTATGAGATCGGCCGAAAGAGGGACTTAAACGGCCACGAGGATTAACGATATCCTCGCTTGTCGAGCCGGTCTTATGCCATCGGTGAGTTGGGGCATGGACGGTTCAGACTGTATTCATGCAACATAAGCAATAAATGGTGGCACTCAGGACTGGAGATCCACACGTGTACCGCATGTTGCTGTTTATTGCGCTGATCTCCGGCGGTCTGGCGGGTTCTGCCCCCTCTGCCGCCGAGATGATGGTTGCGCAATCGAGCGGGTGTGCGGAAAGCTGCCGTGCGCAATACAACCAATGCCGGATCTCGACCAAAGGGTCGCCGTCGTGCGACGCGCAGTTCGCAGCCTGCATGCGGCGCTGCATTCCCAGCCGCGCCAGATAATGGACTGACGCGGCTTTTAATTCACCCAGCCTCGCGGGATCAGGTTCGCTACTTGGAGAAGGTCTTCAGGTAAGCAATGAGATCGCGCCTGTCGGCAGGATCACGCAGGCCGGCAAACGCCATCTTGTTCTTGGGCATGAAGGCGGCCGGTGCTTCCAGATATTTGAACAGGTTGTCTTCAGTCCAGGTCAGGCCCTTCTGGCCCGCTTCCTTGTTGGCTGAGGAATAGTTGAACCCGTCGACTGCACCTGCCGGCCTGCCGACGATATTGTTGAGGACCGGACCGACTGTATTCTTCGCGGTGTCACCAACCTGATGACAGGCGCGGCATCTCTTGAAGACCTGCTCGCCGTTTGCGGCATCCTGTGCGGAGGCCGGCGCAGGGACAAGAAACAACAAAGCTGCTGCTGCGAGATACGTCCGATGCATTGATGATACTTCCCCTCGTCTCACCGTGGTCTTCATATCTCAAAAAGCCTAGCACCGCACGCGCGCCGTAGACGGTCGTGTGACACTGCGGCGCGGACCGAACCTGTAACTTAGGCGATGAGTTTGACAGAGCCGCGGCTGACTGTGCCCGAATGCGTGCGCCCTGTTGCTGCAGTCCTGGTTGCGTGCGAAATAGACGGCAGGGATGGCGATTGTGTTGCGCGCCCAAGCCCGCGCCCCGCGACGCGTGACGATCGTGGATCACAGTTCAGCTAACCAGCAGGCCGGATGCGGACCATGGCCTGCCTCAGAGGTTCGAGATGTCGTCAATTCTGCTGCCGGAACCCGATGCCGAGGTGGTCGGCCGCCGCGCCGCGATTGTAGCCGATCTCAAGGCGCTGGTCGGTAGTGGTGCCGTCGTTTCCGACGAGGACGGCCGTCGCGCATTCGAAACGGACGGACTGACAGCTTATCGCCGCATGCCGCTGGCGGTGGTTTTGCCTCAGACAACTGAAGAAGTTTCGCGGGTGCTGCGCTATTGCCATGCGCAGGGCATCAAGGTGGTTGCGCGCGGGGCCGGCACATCGCTGTGCGGTGGTGCGCTGCCTGCCGAGGATGCCGTCGTCGTCGGCGTGTCGAAGATGAACCGCGTGCTGTCGGTCGATTACAACAGCCGCACCGCGGTCGTGCAGACCGGCATCACCAATCTGGCGATTTCCGGCGCGGTCGGGCCGGACGGTTTCTTCTACGCGCCCGATCCGTCGAGCCAGCTCGCCTGCACTCTGGCCGGTAATCTCGGCATGAACTCGGGCGGCGCGCACTGTCTCAAATACGGCGTCACCACCAACAACGTGCTCGGTATGAAGATGGTACTGATCGATGGCGAGATTATCGACATCGGTGGCGCGCATCTCGATGCGCCGGGCTATGACCTGATGGCGCTGATCATCGGTTCCGAAGGCCAGTTCGGCATCATCACCGAAGCGACCGTGCGCATCCTGCGCTCGGCGGAGCATGCGCGTCCGATGCTGCTCGGTTTCGACTCGCCTGAAGTGGCGGGCGAATGCGTTTCGGCGATTATTGCGTCCGGCATCATTCCGGTTGCCATCGAGTACATGGACAAGCCCGCAATCATCGTGTGTGAGGAGTTCGCCAAGGCTGGCTATCCGCTCGATGTCGAAGCGCTGCTGATCGTCGAGGTCGAGGGCTCGGAGCAGGAGATTCAGGATCTGCTCGCTCGGCTGGTCGAGATCGTGAAGCCGTTCAAGCCGAAGTCGATCAAGGTTAGCTCGAGCAATGCGGAAAGCGCGCGCATCTGGAAGGGTCGCAAGTCAGCGTTCGGCGCCATCGGCCGTATCTCCGAATACTACTGCATGGACGGCACCATTCCGCTGAAGCAGTTGCCGCTTGTGCTGACGCGCATTTCCGAAATCTGCGGCGGTCATGGCTTGCGCGTCGCCAATATCTTCCACGCCGGCGACGGCAACCTGCACCCGCTGATCCTCTACAATGCCAATGA
>JAEZBU010000051.1 GCA_023426855.1 Pseudomonadota bacterium
AGCGAGGCGCGGATTGATGCCGGCGCACTGGCCGGATCAGCCAGCTCGGCGAATGTCGGCAGCCGCACCCGCTTCTCTTTCAGACGATCGATGGCGCGCTTGCGAACCGCTGCATCCTCGACCCTGAGCGGAAAATCGAATGGACCCATCTCGCGCCAAACCCTGCCGACGTTTCTGTTGCGCACAACGAAAGCAAACTTTTTCTATTGTGCTATTCTTAGTACCACTATCCTACGGCATGCCTCAACGATCAACAGCAATCAACGTTTCATCCTGCCAATTTTCACGCCATAACGCTCGCGGCTTTGGCATTCCGTAAAGTGTTGTGCGCTGTCGCGGCGTGCGACCCGCTGATTTAATTATTTTTTCCAGCTTCGCGGCATCGAGTTCCTGGCCGTGTGCCGCGCCCGCAGCACGCGTGATGGATTCGTTCATCAGCACGCCGCCGAAATCGTTGGCGCCGGCCGAAAGACACAGCGCCGCGCCATCCGGGCCCATCTTTACCCAGGACGTCTGAATGTTAGTAATCAGCGGATCGAGCACCAGCCGCGCGATCGCGTGCATCAGTACGGATTCGCGAAATGTCGGCCCACGCCGCGAACGGCCTTTGACGAAAATCGGGGCTTCCATGGCCACGAAAGGCAGCGGCACGAATTCAGTAAAAACTCCGGTTTCAGCCTGCATGGCACGCAACCGCAGCAAATGCCGCGCCCAATGATGGTATCCGTCAACGTGGCCGAACATGATCGTGGACGTCGCGCGCAGGCCAACAGCGTGTGCTGCGCGCATCACATCGAACCACTGCTCCGTGTTGACTTTGTCTGGGCACAGGATCGCGCGGACTTCGTCATCGAGAATTTCGGCCGCGGTACCCGGAACGCTGGCGAGCCCCGCATCTTTCAGATCTGCGAGATAGTCCCGCAGCGACATGCCAAGCGACGTCGCACCATGCCAGATTTCCAGCGGCGAGAACGCGTGAATATGCAGACCAGGCACCGCGGTCTGAATGCATTCGGCAATGCTGCGATACGTGGCGCCATTGTAACCCGGCCGGATACCGCCTTGCAGGCAGACCTCGGTCGCGCCCTTGGCCCATGCCTCTCGCGCACGATCGGCAATTTCCGTCAGCGGCAATTCATAGGGTTTGTCGCGATGGCCGAGCGAATGGCGGCCCTTCGAAAATGCACAGAAACTGCAGGAATAGGTGCAAATATTAGTGTAATTGATATTGCGGTTGATGACGTAGGTCACATCATCCCCGACGCGCTCCGCACGCAGACGATCCGCTGCCGCGCACACGGCCGCGAAATCATTGCCACGCGCCGTGAACAGACGCGCAATCTGTGCCTCGTTCAGAACCCGGCCATTGCGGGCCTGATCCAGAATGCCGGCAACGTCGTCCGATAGCGCTGGCTGCTTTGACTGCGCACGCGCAACAAGCGGCGTCGGGAGCGGCTGCAGAGCGCCGGTCAACCAGCCATCTTCGCGCGCATAGCCTTCACCGTCCGCATGACGCATCACGGCGGTCTGCATCTTCGCGGCGAGCCAGCGCTGCGGATCCTCGACATATGACGGGTACAGCGCGAGACGTTCCGTCAGCACACGCCCTGCCCGTTCGGTCGCACGTTCGAGATCGCGCAGATGCGGCCACGGCGCTTCGGGATTGACGTGATCCGGCGTCACCGGCGACACGCCACCCCAATCGTTGATGCCGGCGCGGATGAGCTGCGCCAGCCCTTCCGGTTGCAGGTTCGGCGGCGCCTGTATGTTCATGTTCGCGCCAAAAATGATGCGCGCAACAGCGATGGTCCAGACGTGGTCCTGCAGGGACGGCTCCGGCGCATGGGCCATCCGCGTATCCGGCTTGGCGCGGAAATTCTGGATGATGATTTCCTGGATGTGTCCGTAGCGGGCGCGCATATCGCGGATCGCAAGAAGCGCTTCGATGCGTTCGCGCCGCGTCTCGCCGATGCCGATCAGAATGCCGGTGGTGAACGGCACACCCGCGCGGCCGGCTGCTTCAATGGTTGCTAGCCTCGCCGCGGGCACCTTGTCGGGTGAGCCGAAATGCGGTCCACCGCGCTCAGACAAACGATCCGATGCGGTTTCCAGCATGATGCCTTGGGACACCGAGACAGCCCGCAGGCGCGACAGCCATTCCTCGTCCATCAGCCCGGGATTGAGATGCGGCAGCAGGCCGGTCTTCTCCAGCACCAGCCGCGCCATCTCTTCCAGATACGACAGCGTACTGTCATGACCGAGCTTTTCCAGCGCCTGGCGCGCTGCCGCGTAGCGCAGCTCCGGCTTGTCGCCGAGCGTGAACAGCGCCTCCTTGCATCCGGCCTTGCGGCCCTGCTCCGCAATCGCCAGCACGGCGTCGCGATCAAGATAGGGCGCGGCGAGTTCGCGTGGCGCGTGCGCGAACGTGCAGTAATGACACACGTCGCGGCAAAGCTGCGTCAGTGGAATAAACACCTTCTTGGAGAAGGACACCGTGGTGCCATGGCCTGCGCGGCACAGCCGCTCGGCAATCGCGGTGAGCCGCGCGGTATCGTGGAAATGCGCCAGCGCGAGCGCATCGTCGGTACGCGGCAGCTCACCGGATTCGGCAGCAGCCAGCGCGCGACGAATGCCAGCATCATCGGTCATGCATAATCTCCAGGACGTGTTTGGACCGATTGATGGTCAGCGAGAAACGCGTAGCGCGGCACATTCCGACGTACCCGAAGCAACCGCGCTAGATCAGCGGGCATATCGATGTCGGAGGCGAGGCCCGGCAGTTCGATCACTTCGGTATCGATGCGGCGCGCGACGGCGGCGGCCAGATGTTCGACGAAGCTACCCAGGCCATAGCACGGCGCGATTGCGTCCGGCGGTGCCAGCAGCATCGCATTCGTGCCATTGCCATCGCGCGAAGGCACCAGCGTCACGCGTCTGCCATCGCGCCGCAAGCCGGCCTCCACGACGACAGCAATTTCTTCCGCCGTCGCCAGCGGAACGTCACCAGGAAGAATGAGGGCACGCCGAGCGGCGCGGATGTCGCGCGCACTGCACCCTTGGATCACAGCCGCGTTGAGCCCGTTGCCACCGCTCTCTGCGATTACGTGCGCGCCGTTTTGCTCAGCAAACCACGCGATATCCGCGTCCGGTGTCACGATATGAACGGCGCTGATACTATCGACGGTCCGCAGCGTATCGAGCACATCGGCCAGCATCGCGAGCACCAATTCCCCGCGCGCGCTTTCATTCAGAATACCGGCCAGCCGCTGCTTGGCGCCGCGCAACCCTTTGACGGGAATGATCACCGGGCACCGCGCCGTCATCGCGTTGCCTCTGTGAGTTCTGAGCAAAACGACATGCATGCGCGCGCCAAAGCAATTCTATCGTCCAGCGTGGTCATCATCGTGTTGATGACCCGGGTCGGCATGTCGATGGCGGCGGCACTGTCGGCATCTCTGGCATCGAGCACGAAACCATCGATCAGGCCCGCGTAATGCTTCGCAACGCTGACGGCATCCGGCGCGATGCCGAGTTCGCCCATGATTTTCGCCGCCGGACCTTTGACCGCCTTGCCGCCGATGATCGGTGTGACGGCGACAACCGGCGCGTCGCTGCCGCACAGCGCATCGGCCATGCCCGGCACCGCCAGGATCGGATCAACGCTGAGATACGGGTTGGACGGACATATGATGATGCCGGCGAGTTCGGGATCGGCCAGCGCGGCGCGGACGGAATCACTTGGTTGCGCGACTTCCGCTCCTTTGAAACGGATCGCCGTTACGCGAGGCTCGCAGCGTGCGCCGACGAAATACTCCTGAAAACCCAGCGTACCGCGATCGGTCTGCACGATGGTCCGCACCGGATCATCGCTCATCGGTATGATGCGCGCGGCGATGCCGAAGCGTTCCCGCGCGAAATCACAAACGGCCGTCAAGCTTTCACCTGCCTTCAGCCGCCGCGTACGCTCGACATGCATGGCGAGATCGCTGTCGCCGAGATTGAACCACGACGGCCCACCCAGTTCACCCAGCGCACGCATGAACGACCACGTCTCATCGCGCCGCCCCCAACCCGTTTCCGGATTGACGAGGTCGGCCAGCGTATACATCGCCGTATCGATGTCGGGGCTGATGTGCAGGCCGAGATGCTCGAAATCATCGCCGGTGTTGACGATGATGGTCAGGCGGTCGCCAAGCAGTTTCGCCAGCCCGAGCGACAGCTTGGCGCCGCCGATCCCGCCCGATAGCGCCACCCAGCGCGAGGTGTCCGATACGATGCTCATTGGAACATATCCTGCGCTTTCGGCCGGACCAGCGCGGATGCGGGCGTCGCGGGCGCGCGCCAGTCGAGGCCACGCACGATAGCCGCTGGCGTCGCTTCGGCCGCTTCGCCCATGGCCAGCACCGCGGCCGAGGCAACGGCGTCAGCGAAACCAACTTCCGTCACTTCCAGTGGCCGACCGGCGAGATCGGGCTCGCCGCGGCGGTCGAGCAACGACGGCACACCAGCCGCGCCGATTGCCAGACCGACCGTACCCAGCCGCCACGCACGGCCGACACTGTCGGAAATGATAACGCCGATATCGGCAGAGAAATGCGCATCGAGACGCTGCTTGATCCGTGCCGCGCTGTCATCGGGCGCCTCCGGCAGCAGCAGCACACGCCCCCGCGTCGTCCCCGGCTCCAGATTGGATTGATCCAGCCCAGCGTTGGCCATCACCAGTCCGTGCGGTGTCGCGACGATGAGCACACCCGGACGGGCCCGGAGAACGTCGACGGAATTAGCCAGGATTGCCTCGATGAGCCGCGCGTCCTTGCCCGTGATCTCGGCCAATTCGATGGCGCGCGGCGACGGCGTCAGCGATCCTACGTCGAGATAGCGATCCTCCGCCTTCGACACGATCTTCTGCGTGACGACGACGATGTCCTTGTTTTGCAGAACCAGCTCGGCCCGCGTGATAGCCCCGATCAGCAACGCAGCAACATCGTCGCCTGCGCGGACAAGGGGAATACCCTCCAGAGCCGTGATCGTCAGACGGGCACTACTTGCCGCCATCCTTCACCTGCCTCGGTGGACACAACGCTCATGCCATCGCAATGCCGGTAATCCGGACACCGGCACCGTCCACCTTGTAGGCACGGTTGATGCCGATAAGGACCGACGTCAACGCCTCGGCTGCTGCCGAGTTCGCCAGTGGTCCGCCATGTAGCCCGCGCAGCTTCGCAGCGTTGGCAAGCTCCACCGCCACCTCGCGATCCTTCGGGTCATCTCCGAACACCAGCACGTCGCACTCGATATCCATGTCGGTCTGCAACTTGTGCGCCGCGACGTTATGGAAGCCCGAGACGACACGGACGCCTTCGCCCAGTCGCGACTGCGCGGCCACTGCGGCGGAATCCTGCTCCGGCAACTGCACCCGCGCGACTTTCGGCGGCACCAGCGGCACTGTGGTGTCGATCACCAGCTTGCCCGCAACGTGCGGCTTGATCTCATCCAGGATCTGCGCCTGACTGCCAAACGGCACCGTGACCAGAATGACGTCGGCGTCTTTCGCGGCATCGGCATTGGTGGCGCCGCGGGGGCGCGCAACACCGGATGCCGTGGGCAGCTTCTGTGCCGCTTCCTCCGCCTTTTCAGCAGTGCGCGACCCTATGACGATTTCGTAGCCAGCAGACGCCAGCCGATAGGCGAGGCCCGACCCCAGCGCCCCGGTGCCACCGACGATCGCAAGCCTCGGCTTAGCAGGTTGCATGGGCTCTACTCCCCTTCACACGCAGCCGATGCTTACAGATCCATTTCGGTGAGCGGCACGATCGCGACACCGGCATCTTCCAGCGCTTTGCGCACCGCAGCCGCAACCGCGATCGCGGTCGGTTCGTCACCGTGTACGCACAGCGAGTCCACTTGAACCTCGATGCGGTCGCCGTTCATCGCCCTGACCTCGCCGTCGAGAACCATGCGCAGCGTATGCTCGGCCGCAAACTCGGGATCCTTGATCACCGTGCCGGCGAGCGCGCGCGACGCCAGATTGCCGTCGTTGACGTAGTGGCGATCGGAGAACCCTTCGCGCGCCAGCCGCAACCCGAGCTTCTGCGCCGCCTTCTCCATTTCCGATCCGGCCAGCGCGACGTAGATCAGATCCCTGTCGACGGTCTTGATCGCCTGGCCGATGGCCATTGCGTAATCTTCATTCTCGGCCGCCATGTTGTTCAGAGCGCCGTGCGGCTTCAGATGCGTAACCTTGACGCCGGCGTAGGTAGCCATGGCCTGAAGCGCACCAATCTGGTAAGCGACCATATACTCCAGATCGCGCGGCTTCATGGTGATGCGACGTCGGCCGAAACCCCACAGATCGTTGAAGCCAGGGTGCACGCCAACGCTGACGCCTTCCTCCTTGGCCAGCATGCACAGACGGTGCATGGAATTGGGATCGCCCGCATGGTAGCCGCACGCCACGTTCGCGGATTTGATGATTTTCATGAGGTCGGGGTCGTTGCCAATGGAATAGGCGCCCCAGCTCTCGGCAATATCAGCGTTGAGATTGATTTTCTTCGTCATGCGCGAGCCTTCCCAGTGACAACCCTCTTGCCACGTACAGTCCGGTATGTGACGGCTCAGGACCGTTGCGCGCCCATAAGCTCGATCGCCACATGGTACTATTTATCGAACAACAGTACAATCAAATCGTGAGCAGTTCCCAATTTCACGTCCTAGCCCAGTGAATTCAGAATCGTGACGACAGCCACAGCCAACACGCCCGCACCCATCTCGCCCCGCTTCCTGCCGAGCGGAGATACCGCTCTCGTCGTGGAATTCGGCCTCACCATCGACCGCCACATCAGCGCGCTCGTGCTGGCTCTGGCCCAGCGCATCGACGATGCAAAACTCGACGGCGTTGTTGAGACAGTGCCGACCTTCCGCTCACTGATGGTGCATTACGATCCGCTGCGGCTGCCGCAGGCGAAGCTGAAAGAGCATCTCGCGAAATTCCTGGACGGACTGAAACCCGCGAATGCGGCTGGACGTCTGTGGCGCATCCCGGCCTGCTATGATCTTAGCGTCGCGCCGGATCTCGAAGAGGTCTGCGAGCGAACCGGCGCATCGATGAGCGAAGTGATCGATATCCACACCTCGATCCTGTTCCACGTCTATATGATCGGCTTTCTGCCGGGATACGGCTATCTCGGCGACCTGCCGCAGAAGCTCGCGCTGCCGCGCCGCCAAAGTCCCCGGGTTAAGGTGCCGATGGGGTCCGTCGCTATCGCCATGACCATGTCGCAGGTTTACGCGCTCGAGAGTCCCGGTGGCTGGCATCTGATCGGGCGAACCCCGGTTCCGTTCTGGGATCAGCGCCGCGAGGAGCCGGTGTTGCTGCGTCCCGGCGACAAGATCAGGTTCGAGCCCATGTCTCTGGCTGAGTATGAGCGGCTGAAGGCCAAGGTCGAAGCAGGACCGCTGGACATTCAGCCCGAACCCGTTCCGGCAGAGGCTTGATCATGACCGCCGCAATCCGCATCGTTTCTCCGGGCCTGCTGACCTCGATCCAGGATATCGGCCGCATCGGTCACCAGCGTTTCGGCATCTCCGTATCCGGCGCCTGCGATCGCGTCAGCCTCGCCGCCGCTAACGTTCTCGTCGGCAACGCGCTTGGCGCCGCAGCGCTCGAGATTGCCTATCAGGGGCCGACATTCGAGGTGCAGGCCGACAGCATGCGCGTCGCCTTTGCGGGCGGCACCGCAGCGATCGATATCATTCCCGCCGACGGAGGCACGCCGACACGACTGGCGATGTTTGAAAGCCGCCGCCTCGTGCGTGGCGAGACGCTGCGCATCGGCGCTTTGTCCGGCAGCGCCGTGGGGTATCTCGCGATCGAGGGCGGCTTTGACATCGCACCATTCGCGGGCAGCCTTTCCACGTTCAGCAGGGCGGCGTTCGGCGGCTGGAAAGGCCGTGCGCTGATGGCCGGCGATGAGGTGCCGCTCAAGCTGCAGACCGTCGAGGAGCGCGAGGAATACAAACTGCCGCCGATCGACCTGACGCCACCGCCGCGCATCCGCGTGGTACTCGGCCCGCAGGACGACTATTTCACCGAAACCGGCATCCGCACCTTCCTCAACTCCACCTATAGCGTGACGCAAGCCTCGGACCGCATGGGCATGCGGCTGGACGGGCCAACCATCGAGGACGAAAAAGGCTTCAATATCGTCTCCGACGGCATTGCCACCGGCTCGATCCAGGTGCCGGGAACCAGCCTGCCGATCATCCTGTTGTCCGACCGCCAGACCACCGGCGGCTACCCGAAGATCGCGACGGTGATATCGGCAGACCTGCCGGCGCTTGGTCGTCTCTCTCCCGGCGCACAGATCTGCTTTGAAGCCGTCAGCATCGAACAGGCCGAAGCGCTGCGCGGCGAGATGATCGCGATGATCGACAGCTTCGCATCTCGCATGATGCCGATCACGCCGACTGCGATCATCGACGAAGGCAAGCTGCTGACCTGCAATCTCATCAGTGGTGTCGTCAACGGCAATCCACTACCGGAAAACGACATCTCTCTCGAGCACGATCAGTACGAGACCGCGTTATAGAAAATCAGGCGATCATGGCAAACCGCACCCGCAAACTCTTTGGAGCGAACGACGCAGACAGCCGCGTACCGCGCTATCTTCAGGTCGCGTCGGTCCTGCGCCGTCGCATCAAGGACGGCCACTGGGGCGTTGGCGACAAGATCGCGACGCTTGAGGAACTGGAAAAGGAGTTCGGCGTCGCGCGCGTCACCGTGCGTCAAGCCATCGACCTGCTGCACGGTGAGGGACTGGTCAAATCCTTCCAGGGGCGCGGCACGTTCGTCACCAAATCACCCGGCAACGATCGCTGGCTGCAACTGGCCTCCGATTGGGAAAGCCTCGTTTCGCCGATCCGCTGGAACATTCCCGAATTCATCCAGATCGAACGCCCCAAGGAATTGCGCATCGATCCGGAGGACGGAGATCCGGCCGCAGCTTATCATTTCCTGTCGAGCATACAGCGGCGCAACGGCGAACCTTACGCTTTCGCCCGCGTCCATATCGCAAAACACATCTACGACAAGACGCCCAAGCTGTTCGGTTCGCGGGTGGCTCTCGTCGTGCTCGGCGAACGCGATGACATCGAAATATCGCGCGCCCACCAGACTTTCACGATCGGCGCGGCTGACGTCGAAACCGCGCGCCATCTGGATGTGCCACTTAATGCGCCAACGGCCGAAGCGCGCTGTGTCGTCACCGCCGCCGACGGCATCGTGATTTATGTCGGCGAGATCACCTATCGCGGCGACTGTGTGCGGCTCAATATCGAACTGATCGGTGAACAACGCGAATAAGGGCGGCATCATCGTTTCTATTGACGGCGCCCCGAACACAGTTAGGATCAACTTGTTCTATTATTAGTACCAGTTGCGGGACGTCGGGGAGAAGCGTGACGAAACAGGGCATCGGTGCGCGACTGCTGCGCAAGGAAGACGACCGTTACATGCGCGGTCGCGGGCAATACGTCGGCGACATTCGTCTGCCAGGCATGCTCGAAGTCGCGTTCGTCCGAAGTCCCATCGCCCACGGGCGCATCCGAAACATCGTCATACCGCCAGCGCTGCGCGATCGTGTCTTCATCGCCGAAGATCTGACCGGCATCTCACCGATCCGCGCCGACACTGCGCTTCCCGGCTTCAAATCCTCCGTCCAACCCATACTAGCCACTGGCAAAGTCCGTTACGTCGGCGAGCTGGTGGCGATGTGCATCGCGCCAACGCGGGCCGAAGCGGAAGACATCGCGGGCGAGATCGAGCTCGACCTGGAAGAGCTGCCTGCCCTGCACGATATGCTGGCCGCCCGCAAGCCGGACGCAGCCCTGGTGCACGAGCACTGGGGCGACAACCTTTTCCTGACCACAAATACCGAAGTCGATTTCGAGGCGGCAATCGCCAAGGCCGCTCATTCCGTCACGCGCGAATTGCGCACCGCGCGGCAGGCGATGAGCCCGTTGGAAGGTCGCGGCGTCGTTGCGCACTGGGATAATCGGCTCGGTCAGCTTCTCGTCTATAGCTCAACACAGCAATCCCACATCGTGCGTACGGGGCTGGCCGAATGCCTCGGCATCCCCGAAGCCGAAGTCCGCGTCGTCGCGCCGGATGTCGGCGGCGGCTTCGGCTACAAGGGAATTCTGCTGCCTGAGGAAGTCGCGCTATCGTGGGGCACGCGCAAAATCGGCCGGCCGCTGAAATGGCTGGAAGACCGCCGTGAGAATTTGATCAACGGCGCTGATTGCCGCGAACATCACTACCTGCTCACGGCCTATGCCGACGCTGATGGCCGCTTGCTGGCGCTCGATTGCGAAGCAACTGTCGATTCCGGCGCCTACTCCGCTTATCCGTTTTCGGCTTGCCTGGAAGCGGGACAGATCGGCAGCATCCTGCCGGGCCTGTATGATTTCCCGCACTATCGCTGCCGCACCTATTCGGTGGCGACCAACAAGCCACCGATCCTGCCGTATCGTGGCGTTGCGCGCACCGGCGTGTGCTTCGCACTCGAAGTGACACTCGATGCGCTGGCTCGCGAAGCCGGGACCGAACCGACGGCACTGCGCTTTGCCAGCCTCGTCCAGCCCGAGCAGATGCCGTTCGACAACATCTCCAAACGGCATTTCGACTCCGGCGATTACCCGGAAGCACTGCGCCGCGCGGTGGCGGCGATTGATCTGGAGAAAATTCGCGCACGCCAGAAATCGCCCGAGCCTGATGGCCGCCGCATCGGCATCGGTTTCGCCATGTATTCCGAGCAAGCCGGTCACGGCACCAGCGTCTATGCCTCGTGGGGTATTCCATTCGTGCCGGGCCACGAACAGTGCCAGGCGCGCTTCACGCCCGATGGAGGCCTGGAACTGCGCGTCGGTTCGCATAGTCACGGCCAGGGTCACGAGACGACGCTGTCGCAAGTGGCGCATTCGATCCTTGGCGTGCCACACGAACGGATCAAGCTGGTGCATGGCGATACGGCCAACACGCCTTACTCCACCGGCACCTGGGGTTCGCGCTGCATGATCGTTGCCGGCGGCGCGGTGGCCGCGGCCTGCGATCAGCTTGCTGACCGCCTCAAGCGTATAGGGTCTAAACTCATTCAATCCCAACTGGACGATGTGCGGCTGGAGGACGGCTTCATTGTCGGCCCTTCGGGGCGCATTTCCGTCGCCGATATCGCCCGCACCTGGTATCGCCGGCCGCAGGATCTGCCCGCCG
>JAEZBU010000080.1 GCA_023426855.1 Pseudomonadota bacterium
CCCTTGGTTTCTGCGATCCGCTGATACTTCTCAGCGTTCTTCAGGATGGCGCCCTCGCTCATCTCGTTCACAAGGCCGCGCTGGATTTCCTGCCAAGGCGTCTGGCTTTCCGGATACTTGTAGCCGCCGTCAGCCATCAGTTCCTTGCGCCGCTTCTCCAATTCCTCCTTCGAGATCAGGATATCGGCGCTGCGCTTGTTGAGATCGATGCGCACGCGGTCGCCGGTCTTCAGCAGCGCCAGACCACCGTTGCTGGCGGCTTCCGGCGACGCATTGAGGATCGACGGGCTGCCGGATGTACCAGACTGCCGGCCATCGCCAATGCACGGCAGCGAGCCGATGCCCTTCTTCAGCAGGTAGGCGGGCGTGCGCATGTTCACGACCTCGGCCGCGCCCGGATAACCGATCGGACCGGCGCCGCGCATGAACAGCAGGGTATGCTCGTCGATCTCAAGTGAAGGATCGTCGATACGCGCGTGATAGTCCTCCGGACCGTCGAACACCACGGCGCGTCCTTCGAACGCGTTCGGGTCCTTCGGATCGGACAGGTAGCGCTGGCGGAATTCGCCATCGATCACCGACGTCTTCATGATCGCGCTGTCGAACAGGTTGCCCTTGAGGTTGAGGAACCCGGCCGCTGCCAGCATCGGCTCGTCGTAGGACTTGATCACACGGCGATCGTCCGAGAACTTGCCTTTGCAGTTCTCCAACAGAGTCTTGCCGTTCACTGTCGTCGCGATGTTGTTGATCTTGCCCTTGGCGATCAGTTCGGCCACCACCGCCGGCAAGCCGCCAGCACGGTGGTATTCCTCGCCCAGGTATTCGCCCGCCGGCTGCAGATTGACCAGCAGCGGGATGTCATAGCCAATGCGCTCCCAGTCATCATTGTCGAGCTTGACGCCGGCGTGCCGCGCAATCGCATTGAGATGGATCGGCGCGTTGGTCGAACCACCGATCGCAGAGTTGACGACGATGGCGTTCTCGAACGCGGCGCGGGTCAGGATCTTCGATGGGCGCAGGTCCTCATGCACCATTTCAACAGCGCGCTTGCCGGTCAGATAAGCCATCTCGGCACGCTCGCGATGCGGCGCAGGAATCGCGGCGCAGAATGGCAGGCTCATGCCCAGCGCTTCGGCCAGCGAGTTCATGGTCGAGGCCGTGCCCATCGTGTTGCAGTGCCCCGGCGATGGCGCCGACGATGCAACGAGTTCGATGAAACCCTTGTGGTCGATGTCGCCTTTGGCCAGCAGCTCACGCGCCTTCCAGACGATGGTGCCCGAGCCGGTGCGCTCGCCCTTGAACCAGCCGTTGAGCATCGGACCACCGGACAGCACGATGGCGGGAATATCGACGGTCGCGGCAGCCATGATCTGCGCCGGCGTGGTCTTGTCGCAGCCGGTGGTCAGCACGACGCCGTCAATTGGGTAGCCATAGAGGATCTCGACGAGGCCGAGATAGAGCAGGTTGCGATCGAGGGCTGCGGTCGGCCGCTTGCAGGTTTCCTGAATCGGATGCACCGGAAACTCGAAGCAGATGCCGCCAGCTTCACGGATGCCCTCGCGGGTGCGCTTCGCCAGTTCCAGGTGATGGCGGTTGCAGGGGGTGATGTCGGAGCCGCTCTGCGCAATGCCGATGATCGGCTTGCCGGACTGCAATTCCTCCAGCGATAGGCCGAAATTCATCATGCGCTCGAGATAAAGCGCCGTCATATCAATGTTGTTCGGATTGTCGAACCAAGCTTGCGAGCGCAGCTTCAAAGGCTTGCCATCAGTCTTATTGGCCATTTTCCGTCCCTGTAAATTTTGTGACCCTGGGTGCAGACAGGCCCATCCGTCCGCTGCCTGGGTTCAGCCACGTTCCTTTCGATACCACGGCGGAGCGAGGGGTCGTCAATCAAACAACACTGTAACGTCCGAATCGCGGCTTGGATCGCGCGGGTTCTCGACTTTCGGCCTCGTCTCGGGCAAGAACCCAATCAGGCCATGGGGTAAGATAGCGGGCCATTTCGAAATGCATATCGTCATTGTCGGCGCAGGAATAGTCGGGGTCACGGCCGCGCACAGGCTGCTTGACCAAGGTCATCAGGTCACACTGATCGATCGTGGCGAACCAACTGCGCCACATCGCGGCAACGCGGGCATCATCGCGCACACGGATATCCTGCCGCTGGCCTCGCCGCGCATGATCATGCAAGCCGTGAAGTGGCTGATCGATCCCGTCGGGCCGTTTGCCGTGCGCCCGGCCTATCTGCCGCGATTGATGCCCTGGCTGGCGCGCTTCCTGTTCGCCGCCCTGCCCAGCCGCATCGAACGCTCGATCGAGGGAATCGCTCAGATTCAGGCGATGGCGCTGCCGGCCTGGGAGCGTCTGCTGACGCATCTCAGCATGCCGGGCGAGCTGAACCATCACGGCATCCTCTACGTTTTCGAGAACATCGAGACGTTTGAACGGAACAAACCACAATACCAGCGCCAGCTCGAACTCTCGATCCGGCTCGAATTGCTGGACGGCGCGGTGCTGCGGTCCATGGAGCCGGCGCTATCGGAGCGCTTTCAGCGCGCGGCGTTCTACCCGGACGTGGCGCACGTCAACGACCCGCTCGTCCTGACGCAGAAACTGGCTCTTGCCGCAGCCGATCGCGGCGCGCACTTCGAGCAGGCGCGTGTCAGCGGCGTCGCCATCGCCAATGGTGATGAGCCGGTCGTCGTCCTGGAAGGTGGCAGGTCCATCTCAGCCGACCGCCTGATCATCGCGGCCGGCGCCTGGTCGAAACCGCTCGCCGCGGCGCTCGGCGATGCCGTGCCGCTGGATACCGAGCGCGGCTACAATGCCACCATGACGGAGCCCGGCGTCAGTCTCACCCGCCCCGTGCTGTTCGATGAGCACGCCTTCATCATCACGCCGCTGCAGACCGGCTTGCGCGTCGGCGGCGCCGTCGAACTCGCCAGCACATCCGCGACGCCGAACTGGCAGCGCGTGGAAGCGTTGATGACCAAGGCGCGGATGTTCGTGCCGGAGCTGAAGGACGGTGGCCGCACCGACTGGATGGGTTGTCGCCCGTCGCTGCCGGACACCCTGCCCGTTATCTCTCGATCGCGCTGGAGCCCGAAGGTGATCTACGCGTTCGGCCATTCGCATCACGGGCTCACCCAATCGGCCGCGACTGCCGAACTGGTCGGAGCACTGATCGCGGACCAGCCGCCGGCAATCGACCTGTCGCACTACAGCGCCCAGCGCTTCTGACCGGCTTCCGGAGTTCAAGATCTTGGCAAATCATACGTTTTTCTGCGTCGATGGTCATACGACCGGCAATCCCGTGCGGGTCGTCGCGGGCGGCGCCCCGGTGCTGTCCGGCAAGGACATGATCGAACGCCGCGCGCACTTCCTCGCCGAGTTCGATTGGATCCGCACCGCGCTGATGTTCGAGCCGCGCGG
>JAEZBU010000083.1 GCA_023426855.1 Pseudomonadota bacterium
GCTGCGTCACGGACTTTGCGCCCTGGCGCAGCGATGTGCCGATGCAGTCGGAGCCGGTGTCGCCGCCGCCGATGACGATGACGTGCTTGTCTTTGGCGCTGATCTCCTTGCCGCGACCGAGCGCCTCGCCGGAAATGCGGCGGTTCTGCTGTGGCAGGAACTGCATCGCGAAATGGATGCCGTCGAGATCGCGGCCCGGAGCCTTCGAGAAGAAGTCGAACGGCAGCTCCGAACCACCGGCCAGCAGCACCGCGTCGTGTTCGGCTTCGAGCTTGCGCATGGTGATGTCGGCGCCGACGTGGACGTTGCAGTGGAACACCACGCCCTCGGCTTCCATCTGCTTCACGCGGCGTTCGATGACCAACTTCTCAAGCTTGAAGTCGGGAATGCCGTAGCGCAGCAGGCCGCCCGGAAAGGCGTTCTTCTCGTAGACGTGCACCTCATGACCGGCGCGGGCGAGCTGCTGGGCAGCCGCCAAGCCGGCTGGGCCCGATCCGACGATGGCCACTTTCTTGCCGGTCTTTTGTTCGGCGATCTGCGGCGTGATCCAGCCTTCCTCGAAGCCACGGTCGGCGATGGCGCATTCTATCGTCTTGATGGCAACCGGCTTGTCGTCGATATTGAGCGTGCAGGCCGCCTCGCACGGCGCCGGGCAAACGCGGCCGGTGACTTCCGGGAAGTTGTTGGTCGAGTGCAGGTTGAGCGAGGCCGTCTTCCAGTCGCCCGTGTAGACGAGGTCGTTCCAGTCCGGAATCTGGTTGTTCACCGGGCAGCCGTTGTGACAATACGGAATGCCGCAATCCATGCAGCGCGCGGCCTGGGTGCGCGTGTCGCCCTCAGACAGCGGCACGACGAATTCGCGCCAATGCTTCAAACGCTCCTCGACCGGCCGATACTTGCGCTCGACGCGCTCGAATTCCATGAACCCGGTTATCTTGCCCATTGCCGTTCTCTTCCGCCCGTCCTCGGTGCCGACTGGATCGGCCCGGTTGTCGCTTGGCTTCCGGTTTAAACCGGACCCCATTTCCCTGCTCTTGTTCTGGCTTAGCCCGCTGCCGGTTTGCGTGGCTCCGGCAGACCGATCTCGAGCACTTCAAGGCCGGTCGTATCGTTGGCCTGGTGCTCCGCCATCTGCTTCAGCGCCTTGCGGTATTCGACCGGCATCACCTTCTTGAACTTCGGCAGCCAGTTCGACCAGTCGTCCAGGATCATCCGGGCCTTGGCCGAATTGGTGTAGCGTGCGTGACGTTCGATCAGCTCGTGCAGGCGCTCGGCGTCCTTCTTGTCCATGTCGGACATGATATCGACGAGGCCGTGGCTCTGCAGGTCGCCGGCCTGGTTGGCGAGCTTGCGCATCACCTCTTCCTCGGCTTCCACCGGCTCCAGATCGACCATGGCCATATTGCACAGGTTGTCGAAGTTGCCGGCTTCGTCGAGCACGTAGGCAACGCCGCCCGACATGCCCGCCGCGAAGTTCCGGCCCGTCGGTCCGAGCACGACCACGACGCCGCCGGTCATGTATTCGCAGCCATGATCGCCGGTGCCTTCGACCACCGCTACGGCGCCGGAATTGCGCACCGCGAACCGCTCGCCCGCAATGCCGCGGAAGTAGCACTCGCCGCTGATGGCGCCGTACAGCACGGTGTTGCCGACGATGATCGACTCTTCCGGCACGATCCCCGACTTGGGATCAGGCCGCACGATCAGCTTGCCGCCCGAAAGCCCCTTGCCGACGTAGTCGTTGCCCTCGCCGACCAGATCCAGCGTGATGCCCTTGGCGGTCCAGGCGCCGAAGCTCTGGCCGGACACGCCGTTGAACGACAGCCAGATGGTGTCGTCGGGAAGACCGGCGTGGCCGTAGCGCTTGGCCAGCTCACCGGACAGCATGGAGCCGGTGCTGCGATCGCGGTTGGAGATCGTCAAGTCGTGGCGGATCGGCTTGCGGCTGTCCAATGCCGGTGCGGCAAGCTCGATGAGCTTTTTGTCCAGCACCTTGTCGAGGCCGTGATCCTGCCGCTCGCTGTTGTAGACGTCACCATCCACTTCCAGACGATGGAACAGGCGTGAGAAGTCGAGTCCACGCGCCTTCCAGTGGCGGATCGCGCGATCCTTATCGAGCAGGTCGGACTGGCCGACCAGCTCGTTGAAGGTGCGGAAGCCGAGCGCGGCCATGTACTCGCGCACTTCCTCAGCGACGAAGAAGAAGTAGTTGATGACGTGCTCGGGCTTGCCCTGGAACTTCGCGCGAAGGGTCGGATCCTGCGTCGCAACGCCGACCGGGCAGGTGTTGAGATGGCACTTGCGCATCATGATGCAGCCGGCCGCGATCAGCGGCGCGGTGGCGAATCCGAACTCGTCAGCGCCGAGCAGCGCGCCGATCAGCACGTCGCGGCCGGAGCGGATGCCGCCATCGACCTGCACCGCGATACGGGTGCGCAGCTTGTTGGCGACCAGCGTCTGATGCGTTTCGGCAAGGCCGATTTCCCACGGCGAGCCCGCGTGCTTGAGTGAGGTCAGCGGCGAGGCGCCGGTGCCTCCCTCGAAGCCCGAGATGGTAACGTGATCGGCGCGCGCCTTGGCAACGCCCGTCGCAACCGTGCCGACGCCGATCTCCGACACCAGCTTGACCGAAACGTCGGCCTTCGGGTTGACGTTCTTCAGATCGAAGATGAGCTGCGCCAAGTCTTCGATCGAGTAGATGTCGTGGTGCGGCGGCGGCGAAATCAGGCCGACGCCAGGGGTCGAGTGGCGCACCTTGGCGATCACCTGATCGACCTTGTGCCCGGGGAGCTGACCGCCTTCGCCGGGCTTCGCGCCCTGCGCCATCTTGATCTGCATCATGTCGGAGTTGGCGAGATACTCCGTCGTCACGCCGAAGCGTCCCGACGCGACCTGCTTGATCGCCGAGCGCAGTGAGTCACCGTTTTCCAGCGGCGTGTAGCGGTCGGATTCCTCGCCGCCCTCGCCGGTGTTGGACTTACCGCCGATGCGGTTCATCGCGATCGCCAGCGTGGTATGCGCTTCGCGGCTGATCGAGCCGTAGCTCATGGCGCCGGTCGCGAACCGCTTGACGATGTTGGCGGCGGGTTCGACTTCCTCCAATGGCACCGGCTTGCGGCCGACTTCGCCCGCCGACCTGATGCGGAACATGCCGCGCATGGTCATGAGCTGTTCGTTCTGCTCATTGACCTGCTTGGCGAACGACCGATACTTGTCCGGCAGGTTGCCGCGCACAGCGTGCTGCAGATCGGCAACCACGGCCGGACGCCACATGTGCGCCTCGCCGCGGAAGCGGAAAGCGTATTCGCCGCCGACATCCAGCGCGTTCTGCAGGATCGGTACGTCGCCGAACGCCTGGCGGTGACGTTCCACCGTTTCACGCGCGATCTGGCGCAGGCCGACGCCTTCGATCTGCGTATTGGTGCCGGTGAAGTATTTACGCACGAAGCTCGACTTCAGGCCGACCGCGTCGAAGATCTGCGCGCCGCAATAGGACTGATAGGTCGAAATGCCCATCTTGGACATGACCTTCAGCAGGCCTTTGTCGACTGCCTTGATGTAGCGCTTGACAGCGTCCTTAACGGGGAGCTGGTCGCCCGTGTTCGCGACCATCTGCTCGATGGTGTCGAACGCGAGATACGGATTGATCGCTTCTGCGCCGTAGCCGGCCAGCGTCGCGAACTGATGAACCTCGTGCGCCTCGCCGGTCTCGACAACGAGGCCCACGGAGGTGCGCAGGCCGCGGCGGATCAAATGGTGATGTACGGCCGATGTCGCCAGCAGCGACGGGATCTGAATGCGGTTCGGCCCGGTGGCGCGATCGGACAGGATGACGATGTTGTAGTCGCCGGACCGCACGGCTTCTTCCGCCTCGGCGCATACGACGTCGATGGCCGCGCCCATGCCGGCAGCGCCCTGTTCCTGCGGATAGGTGATGTCGATGGTGATCGACGTGAAATGGTTGTCGGCGACGTCGCCGATCTGGCGGACGCGCTCCAGCTCGTCGTTGGTCAGGATCGGCTGACCAACCTCAAGCCGCTTCAGCTTCGAGGTGCCTTCCAGGTCGAGCAGGTTGGGCCGCGGGCCGATGAACGACACGAGGCTCATGACGATCTCTTCGCGGATCGGATCGATCGGCGGGTTGGTCACCTGCGCGAAGTTCTGCTTGAAATAGGTGTGCAGCAGCTTGGACTTGGTCGACAGCGCCGAGATCGGCGTGTCGGTGCCCATCGAGCCGACGGCTTCCTGGCCGGTCTCGGCCATCGGTGCCATCAGCAGCTTCAGGCTTTCCTGCGTGTAGCCGAAAGCCTGCTGCAGATCGAGCAGGGCGACATTCGACTTGCGCTTCTTCGGCTTCTTCGGCAGCGGCAGATCCGAGACCTGGATCTGCGTACGCCGCAGCCATTGCTCGTAGGGATTGCGTGCAGCGAGCTCAGCCTTCAGCTCGTCATCAGAAATGATGCGGCCCTGTTCGAGATCGATCAGCAGCATCTTGCCGGGCTGCAAACGCCACTTGCGCTCGATCTGATCCTCCTCGATCGGCAGCACGCCGGACTCGGAAGACATGATCACGCGACCGTCCTTGGTCACGAGATAGCGCGCCGGACGCAGGCCATTGCGGTCCAGCGTGGCGCCGATCTGGCGGCCGTCGGTGAAGGCCATGGCGGCCGGGCCGTCCCACGGCTCCATCATGCAGGCGTGGTATTCGTAGAAAGCGCGCCGGCGCGAATCCATCAGCGGGTTGCCGGCCCAGGCTTCCGGAATGAGCATCATGGCGGCGTGCGCGAGCCCGTATCCGCCCATCACCAGGAATTCGAGCGCGTTGTCGAAGCAGGCAGTATCTGACTGGCCCTCGTAGGAGATCGGCCAGAGCTTGGAGATGTCGTTGCTGAACAGGGGCGACGACACGGACGCCTGCCGCGCTGCCATCCAGTTGACGTTGCCGCGCAGGGTGTTGATTTCGCCGTTGTGCGCGACCATGCGGTATGGGTGCGCCAGCTTCCACGACGGGAAGGTATTGGTCGAGAAGCGCTGGTGGACCAGGGCCAGCGCCGAGTTCAAGCGCTTATCGGACAGGTCCTTGTAGTAGGCCTTCACCTGATAGGACAGGAACATGCCCTTGTAGATCAGCGTGCGGCTCGACAGCGACACTGTGTAATGGCCGATGTCGCGCGCCTTGTAGGTCTCATAGATCGCGTTGGAGACGACCTTGCGCACGAGATAGAGGCGCCGCTCGAAAGTGTCGTCATCCTTGATCGACTTCGGACGGCCGACGAACATCTGCCGATGTACCGGCTCGGTTTCGCGAACGCCATTGGACAGGCACGAACTGTCGACCGGCACGTCGCGCCAGCCGAGCAATTCCAGGCCTTCTTCGCGCAGGATGCGCGCCCAAACCGTTTCGCAATGCGTACGCAGGCGATTGTCCTGCGGCATGAACATGTGACCGACGGCATACTGCCCACGCGCCGGCAGCTTGAAACCGAGCTTGGCGCATTCTTCGCTCAGAAACTCGTGCGGAATCTGGATCAGGATGCCCGCGCCGTCGCCAGCCAAAGGATCCGCGCCGACTGCGCCGCGGTGCTCCAGGTTTTCGAGAATGTGCAGCGCATCGGCCACGATGTTGTGGCTGGCCCGCCCTTTCAGGTCCGCGATGAAGCCAACGCCGCAGGCGTCATGCACGCGTGCTGGGTCGAACAAGCCCTGCGGTGCATCGTCGTCATGCAGCGTCGAGTCGTTGTACACGGCGGGGCTGTTGGCGCTCTCGGTCATGTGGGCCTCTGGTCCGCAATCGGGACTTTGGGAATATCGAGAAGGACTTGTGTGACTTGTGGCTGACGCCGGGGCAGTGGAGTTGTCCCCGATTTTCGCGCGCCTTTAGCCGGGAGTCAGCTCAGGCCGCGAGGGCGGGGCATGCAGCCGTAGCTGCTGGGGCGCGTTTTCGGTCCACGGTCGTTCGAGCCAGCCGCAAAGCGGTCAGCGCCCAATCGACCCGATTGTTGGACCAAACTTCAGTCACAGGTGCCCTCGTTAGCGGTCGCGATTCTTCCCCGTCACAAAGGACAGGGATGCTGACCTTTCACCGGTTATAAGCAGATTTTGGGATGCGACACAAGCGCTCTATTAGAATCGATCTGGTGTTTGGGCCGTGTCCGCATGTCGTGGCGTGCTGTTGCAACACGACGGTGCGCGCAAACAAAAGGGCGCTGCTCAATGGCAGCGCCCCCGAATGACCTCAGGTTGAAGTGGTGTCGGCGTGTCAGGCTTGCGCTTCGATCTGGCGATCGGTGTTGGCGCCGATGGCGATCGTGCGCGGTTTCATGCGCTCGGGCAGGTTGCGCACCAGATCGACGTGCAGCAGGCCATCCTTGAGGTCGGCGCCGCTCACTTCGACATGGTCGGCGAGCTGGAACCGGCGCTCGAAGCTGCGCTGCGCGATGCCGCGATGCAGGAACTGGCGGTCCTTGTCTTCGGCTTTCTTCTCGCCGCGCACCGACAGCGTCTGTTCTTTCACTTCGATGTTGATGTCATCGTTCCCGAAGCCCGCGACCGCCATGGTGATCCGGTACTGGTTCTCGCCAGTCCGCTCGATGTTGTAGGGCGGGTAGGTGGTCGGCTCATTGTCGAAGCCGGTGACACCGTCCAGGAGCTGAACGAGCCGGTCGAAGCCGATGGTCGAACGATAAAGGGGAGCAAAGTCGAACTGTCGCATCACAAGTCCTCCTGAAAGCGACTGTGGAATGCCTGCCTCACGATGAGCCCAGGCCTGTTGTCCGTGCACAGCCTCTGATGAGCCCTGCGCACGGGATGTAAGTTTGGGAGGCCTCGAATGCGTTTCAAGGGGGCGCGCGGCTGCGACGTTTATCGTGTGGCTGAAATCCGCATTTCACGAACCATTTCAACGCTGCAGCGTTTTCCTTCATGTGCCGTTCATGTTCGCGACACGATGTTGGGACGGCAGAGGGACAGCACTGAATACCTTCGGAGGTTCGTACGATGTCGTTGCGTTTGGCCGCTGCGTTCGTTGCTCTTGTGCATATGACTGGCATCCCGGCTGCAAATGCCGCGGACGTTTTTCGCCCCTATGAATCGTCGGAAGCGCCTGATGATCGCTTCCCGCCGTATAACGGTGGGCGGGCGCACGTCGATACCGACGACTACGATGATGACGACAATGATGCGCCGCGTTATGCGGAGCGCGACGATGATCAGCCGTATGCCGGCAAGGATTGGGATCGCCGCGGCGAATATCTGCGTCCGATGCGCCCCCCGACCCGTTTCGTCGAGCGCTATGATCAACCTCGTTATGCGCCAGAATGCGCGCCACGGCGCGAGGTTCGCCGCCAGTTGATCCGGGACGGCTGGTCTGACTTCGCGGAGGTCGAACTGCGCGACCAAGTCGCGGTGGTGACCGCGCGCCGTCCGAACGGAGAGGCTTACCGATTGAAGATCGATCGCTGCTCGGGCCAGATCGTGGATGCAAAGCCGTTTCGCGGCTACGCGCAGGCCTACGATTGGCGTCGGCGCGGCGCTCATCCGAACTACTGATCGGTTTCTCGGATGCTCACGCGGGGGCTGATCCACACAT
Organism: Pseudomonadota bacterium; assembly: GCA_023426855.1. Classification (GTDB taxonomy): domain Bacteria; phylum Pseudomonadota; class Alphaproteobacteria; order Rhizobiales; family Hyphomicrobiaceae; genus ZC4RG25. The sequence continues at coordinate 7,589 of JAEZBU010000083.1, forward strand.
GCGCGGGGCATGTTGAGATCGGCTTCCCGCGTGTGGCTGTCGACGGCGGCGTTGTGCTGCGTTAGATCGGAATGCAGGGCTTGGATTCGCTTTCGGCCCGATTGGCATCAGCGCATCATCAAGAGGCCGTTGGCAGCCACATGGAGCTTTTCCCGCTCGCCAGAAATCCGGTGCCCATCGGCGCGGTCGTCGGGGCCTTTCAAGGCTATGACGGTACAGCGATGCGCTATGCCTGCTGGCAACCAACCAGGGGGCCTGAACGCGGCACGGTCTGCGTGTTCACCGGTCGCAGCGAGTTCATCGAAAAGTACTTCGAGGTGATCGACGATCTGCGTCGCCGTGGCTTCGCCGTGGCGATCATGGATTGGCGCGGACAGGGCGGTTCGTATCGTGCCCTTTCCAATCCGCGCAAAGGCTGGGTGCGCGATTTTTCCGAATACGACAAGGATCTCGCCTGCTTCATGCAGCAGGTCGTGCTGCCCAACCTGCCCACGCCGTACTTCGCGCTGGCGCACTCGATGGGTGGGCACATCATGTTGCGCAACGCAGCGTCACCAGACTGCTGGTTTGAGCGCATTGTGCTGTCCGCGCCGATGCTACGGTTCCACGATAGCAAGGTCGGCATACCGCAGGGATTGGCGCGCACCTACGCGACAGTTGGAAATTTGTGCGGGTTCAGCCGCAGCTACGTGAAGGGCGGCACCGACGAAGGCGATGAGCCGGTGCACTACGAGGGCAATCACCTGACCACGGACAAGGATCGTTTCCAGCGTAATCGCGCGTTGATCGAGGCTGTGCCGCAACTGCGACTGGGCTCGGCGACGATTGGGTGGCTCAACGCGGCCTATCGCTCCATGGCGATGCTCAATGAGCCGTTTTATGCGGGCTCGATCACCGTACCGCTGCTGATTTTCATCGCCGGGAGCGACACGATCGTCGACTCGCGCGCGACTGAGGCATTCGCATCGCGCCTCAAGGTCGGCACCAGCATCATGCTGCCGCTGGCACGTCACGAAATCCTGCAGGAAGTCGACGAAATCCGCGGCCGCGTCTGGGCAGCGTTCGACGCCTACATGGACATCGCGCCCGTCGCTTAGCCGGAGTATCGAGAGCTGGTCGCGCCCGCTTACGATAGCAGCGCGACAGCTTCCTTGTGCACGCGTGCGTCACCGGTGGCCACGATGCGTCCGCCGGATGCCGCCGATCCACCGTCCCAGGTGGTGATCTGGCCACCGGCGCGCTCGATGATGGGGATCAGCGCGGTGACATCGTACGGCTTGAGGCCGCTTTCCACGATGATGTCGATGTGGCCGGCTGCGAGCAGGCAGTAGGCATAGCAGTCGCCGCCGAAACGCGTGTTGCGCACGCGGTTCTTGATGGCGTTGAAGCTGCGCAGGTCTCGCGTGGATGCGAACATCGCCGGGTCGGTGCTGGTCAGCATGGCATCCGCGAGGCTGGCGCAGGCGCGGGTGCGCAGTCTTTGCTCGCGGCCGTCGGCGCGCCTGAAATAGGCGGCCTTGTCGCCCGACCAGAAGCGCTCGCGCGTGTAAGGCTGATCCATCAATCCGAAAATCGGTTGCTCGCCGTCCTTCAGGCCGATGAGCGTGCCCCACAGCGGCATGCCAAGGATAAACGCGCGAGTCCCGTCGATGGGATCGACAACCCAACGCAGCCGGGCGTCGGCGTTGCGCTTGCCGTACTCCTCGCCCTCAAGGCCGTGATCCGGGAAGTGCTTGGCAAGCGCCTTGCTGATCACGCGCTCGGCAGCCTTGTCGGCGGCCGTGACAGGATCAAAGCCGTTCTCCGCCTTGTTCTGCACGCGCAGGCGGCGGCGGAATTGGGGAAGGATAGCCGCCGCCGACAGGTCGGCGAGCTGGTGGGCGAAGGCCGAATAGGCCGCGAATTCCGATTTCTTGATCATGGGATGTCGCTATCGGGGCACGACGCTGGATGCAACCGGAACCGTCAGACGGCCGGTTGCGCGTTGCGAATTCGGCACACTTTGTGGGATATCGGCAACGAACTCGCTGCGCGCTCTTGCCGACGCGAACGAACGCAAGCATACAACCATAGTGATCTACGCGCTTGCCGCGATGATCGCAGCCCACCTTGGGCGTTTCCTCCCTAGACTTGGGCCGTTCTATCCGAGCGGCCTTCTTTTTTTGGTCTGCCGGCAGCCAGCCGCACGAGACCTGTTCTGGGGTTCTTCCTGATCTGCAAATTATGCAGTTGTTTTTTGTGCGGTGCACCTTTAATTATTGCAGTGCGGCAGATGGACGTCTCGTTCGTCTCCCGCAGCCCTCCTTGGGCGTTTCCTCCCTAGACTTGGGCCGTTCGTAACCCGAACGGCCTCTTTTTTTGCCCATCTCCAATCCCGAATTTGTTGAATGCTTTTCAGTATTCGCCGCATCGTGCCTGCCGTTTGGGTGGGCGAACTGCCTCATCGTTGGGCAGATCCAAAATTCTAGCACCGCGACAATTCGTTCACTCGTAAGCGCTTGCAGGCTGCTGCGTTGCAGCATATAGTCTTGTCGTGAGCTTGATGGTTTCCCATCTACTCACTGCCCTCCTTTGGGCGTTTCCTCCCTAGACTTGGGCCGTTCGGTTTCGGACGGCCTTTTTTTTTGCTTGCCGGCGTTCCGGGCGGCGGCGGGTGCGGGGCCGCTATTCGGCGGCGGCGCGCGGCGCAATGATCGGCGGCAGCTCGGCGAAAACCCGGGCGGCGATCTGGGCCAGGTCGCGGCGCAGCCGGTCGAAATTGGCCGTTTTGGTCAGCTTGTACTCGTTGAGGTACAGCCCGCGATTGATCTCGATCTGCAGCGCGTGCACGCTCTTGAACGGCTGCCCGTAGTGCTCGGTTATGAAGCCGCCGGCATAGGGGCGGTTGAGCTGCACCTGGTAGCCGAGCTTGACGATAGCCTCGCGGAACAGGCGGGTCATCTTTGCGTCGCACGATGCGCCGAAGCGATCGCCGATGACGAAATCCGGCCGGATGCTGCCGGGATGCCCCGTCGACGCCGACGGCATCGAATGGCAATCGACCAGGATGGCGATGCCGAACTTCCTGCGCGTGCGTTCGATGAGCTGGGCCAACGTGGCGTGGAACGGCTGGTAGAGATGCTCAATGCGAACGATCGCCGAGGCAAGCGGCAGAGGATCCCGGTAGATTTCCTCGCCATCCGCTACGATGCGCGCCACCGTACCTAGGCCACCGATGACCCGCATGGTCTGGGTGTTGGCGAAGTCTGGCAGGGGCTCATCGAACAGCTCGGGGTCCAGCTCATACGGCTCGCGATTGACGTCGAGGTAGGCGCGTGGAAACCGGGCCGCGATCAGCGGCGCGCCGAGGCTGGCGACGCTGTCGAACAGCTCGTCGACAAAGCAATCCTCCGACTTGCGCAGCGTGTGTGCGTCGAGCTGCGAGCGCTCAAGCAGTGCGCGCGGATAGCAGCGGCCGGAGTGCGGCGAGCAGAAGACAAACGGCGTTGAGAGTTCAGTGGGTTCGCGGACGAGGTACGCCGGCGTGAGTTCGGCTAATATTGATGCTTTCTCGCGCAGTGGCATGAGTCTTCTGCAATGGCTGGTGGGATTGTCGATCGTGCACCTGCCTCGCTGCGGTCCACGCGAGGCCACTGTGCCAATGCAATGCGCGCGTGTCTATGAGACATAGCACTTCACCACAGCTCAGACTGATTTTGTGGTGCTCGATCGCGACGCTTCAAAAACCTTTGCGTGGATGGCCAGGGCTTTATCTGCCGTTTACCAAAATCGGGTCAGATTCGGCTGGCAGATGCCGTAGCGCGCTCCTATCCTGCGATCCCAAGCTGGCGAAGACACAACAATGACCATCAAACCATCGCACTTGCCCATGATGCGCATCCTGCTCGCGGAGGATGATGACTCGTTGCGCGGCTTCCTCGAGCGCGCCCTGGTCAAGGCGGGGTACGATGTGATCGCCTTCGCCAACGGTCAGGAGGCGTATGACCGGCTCAAGGAAGAGCCGTTCACATTGCTGCTGACCGACATCGTCATGCCGCGCATGGACGGCATCGAGCTGGCTCGGCGCGCCAGTGAGCTCGATCCCGAACTGAAGATCATGTTCATCACGGGCTTCGCGGCGGTGACGCTGAATACCGACACCAGCCCGTTCAAGGACACCCGCGTGCTGTCCAAGCCCTTCCATCTGAAGGATCTGGTACGCGAGGTCGATCGCCTGCTTGCTGCCTAATCGTTGGCAAGGTTTTTTCTCCACCGTTCCGCATGGTGTCTAATCCGCGACGCGGGTTATGCTGCGAGCGCTTGGATAGCAATCGCGGGGAGGGCAAATGCACACGATCATGGTGGTTTCGGGCGGATTTCTGCTACTCGGCGTTTGCCTGCTGATCGGCCGCATGATCGGAGCGCTGCCCGCCAAGGCCGCACTGGCGTTCATTCCACTTTGGCTCGTCGCATCCTGCATCAACATGTGGGTGGGTGTCGTGAGCGCGGGCTACACAGTCGCGCAGGAAGCGCCGATCCTGCTGGTAGTGTTCGGCATTCCGGCGGTGGTCGCCTATCTGCTGTCACGGCGAATGGCTTAGCTGCGGCGCTGCCCCACACGCGCATATCATCCGCCGACTGTCGCAGACTTGACGCTATTGCACGGTATGCAGGGCTGATCACCGGCATGCCGAGGCCGCGATGAATTCAAAACGCTTGCGACATCGACATCCTGCACCGCACGGCTCAGGCGGGCAGCGCGGACTGTGACGTTGAGGCGACACGCCTAGCGCTCGACTGGCGGCCGCTGCTGCAGATTGATCTCGGCGATCTTTCGCAGCAGGATCTGACCGAGGGAACAGTCTACTTCCTCATCCGCAACGACGATCTCGCGCGCCGAGATTTCTCGGGCGCCCACGCCATCTATCAGCAGACGTAGCGGCGCAATGCCTTGGCTACGTGAGTGCGCTCAGGATCATGCCGCTGCGAAGCGCCGCATATCCGAGCGTTGCCGCGGCGAGTTCCCAGATCAGCGTAGGCTTGAGCTTGCGGTCCAAGAGCTTGGGCGGTGTCCTGGTCAGCCATGGGACGAGGCGAATGAACAGTCTCGCGGCGGCGACGAACGCGACCGCGCCGCCAGAGACGATGAGAGCAGCAGCCAGGATTTGTGTCATTGCGACTGGGAAGCCTTGCCAGGGGATGTGCGGACTTCCTTAGCAGATTGACCGGTGTCGGGGCTCTGGCTTCTTAAGTAGGCCCGAAGTCCCTCGGTGTGTAGCGGAAGGCTAAGCGTCCGGCGCGCCGCCCAAGCAAGCGCAGCTCATCAGGGCTATGACCGCGCCATTGCTTTGAGAATGGGGGGCGGGCTGAAAAGGCTAAAACACGGGGTCAATTCGTGGAGGTGAGAGGAGAAGCCTCAAGCCGGAACCAACGCGCGCAGGGTTGGTGTGGGGGCTGCGCGCAAGCCAACATGGTGGAGCCGAGGGGAATCGAACCCCTGACCTCTTGAATGCCATTCAAGCGCTCTCCCAACTGAGCTACGGCCCCGAACCTTTGGGATACAGTCTCCGACGAGGTGTGTGAGCAGCCCGCTCATCTCTCACCGACGCGCCTCAATATGCTGACACCGCGAAAACTGCAAGCCCTTCCAGACGCAGAATGTGCATAGTGTCGTGAGACGCCGCAAAACAAGCCAAAAATGCCGCGCTTGCGTGCCCGCAAACGCGGCACAGCGCGTCAGCGCTCCTCTTCTTCTTCGGTTACCGAGCCAACGAAGCCGGAGACGTCGCCTTCTTCCTCTTCGGTTTCGATGAACGCTTCTTCATCATCTGCAGGACCGGTATCGTCATCGCCCGCTTCCAGATCGGCGAGATCCTCTTCGCCCTCCACCAACGGCACATCGCCAGCTGCATCGTCGTTCGAAGCCTCCGGCTTCTTCGGCCGGCGCGCGGCTTTGTCATCGGCAACCGGAGCTGCGGCCAGCGGAGCGGACGCGAGTTTGTAGAGCGACTGGCAGATCGGGCAGGTGATCGGGTCGCGGTTCAAATCATAGAAGCGGGCGCCGCACTCTGGATTTTGGCAGGTGCGCTTGGTGCCACGCGCTGCTTTGGTCGACATCGCTAGTCCTCGATGTTCGCGTGAATTGAAGGGGTGCGGTCTGCCACGGGTGGCATGTCTTGTCAAAACCATTCGACGGGCCCGCAGATGTGCCGCGGTTTTCCGCCGGTTTGGTTGACAGCCACGGGCCTCGCGGG
>JAEZBU010000007.1 GCA_023426855.1 Pseudomonadota bacterium
CCATCAGGTGATCTTCTGCGGTGCGGGTATTGGCGCGCGCCGCGAAGCCGATGGGCTGGTCGCGAGCTGGCGTCAGATCTACGGCCGGCGGCCGGTCGCGGTGATCGACCGGCATGGGCTTGCACCGTTACAGATCGGCCCCGTCCGCACATGCAGCAATGGTGAACCGGTCCGCCCGATGCCGACGAGTGCGCAGCCGGTTGAAGTGCCGCGAAACGACGTGTCGACGTCCGCTTTGAACGGTGGTGACAAGCCGTCGATCGCGCGCGGCAGCGTTACAGGGTTTGGTTTGCAGGATGCTGGCGCCATCGCGCCGCCAAAGAGCGAGTAGCGCGCAAGGCAACGCAGGTTCGTATCGTCCGCCCCGGTCACTGACTGATCGGGGGCGATTGGTGTCGGGCTTGTTTCGGCTTCTGCTTAGCCCAGATCCAGTTCCGCCCAGACAGGTACGTGGTCGGACGGCTTCTCCCAGCCACGCGTGAAGCGATCGATGCCGACGGCCACGAGGCGGTCGGCAGCTTGCGGCGACAGCAGAATGTGATCGATGCGGATGCCGTCGTTCTTCTGCCAGGCGCCGGCCTGATAATCCCACAAAGTATACACGTCCGGCTCCGGGTGGCAGGCGCGCACCGCATCGGTGAAACCGAGGTTGAGCAGACGGCGATAGTTGGCCCGTGATTCCGGCTGGAATAGCGCGTCGTTGACCCAGTTCTCCGGCCGTTTGGCATCGACCGGATCGGGGATGACGTTGTAGTCGCCGGCAAGCACCAGCGGATGTTCGTCGCGAAGAGCTGCGCGCGCATGCGCTTCAAGGCGCTTCATCCAGGCCAGCTTGTAGTCGAACTTTTCCGTGCCGATCGGATTGCCGTTCGGCAGATAGATCGAGGCGACGGTCAGCGCGCCGCTCGGCACTGAGATCGTGGCCTCCAGGTAGCGCGCGTGCAGATCGTCCGGATTGCCGGGGAGCGTCAGGCGCACGTCATCGAAGCGCGACTTGGCCAGGATCGCGACGCCGTTGAAGCCCTTCTGGCCGTGCGTGGCGACGTTGTAGCCGAGGTTCTCGAAAGCACTCGCCGGGAAGCCTTCGTCGACCGACTTGATCTCCTGCAGGCAGACGATGTCCGGCCTGGCTTCGTTGAGCCATGCCACTGCCGTATCGAGGCGGGCTTTGACGCCGTTGATGTTCCAGGTCGCGATCTTCATGGGGCTGTCTGCGGTTGCGGGGACGGGTCGATGGCACCCGAACCGGAATTTGATCCTTTGATAAGATGTCTTAGCAAGACCTTAACGGTTTTGTCCCAGTTTGCAGCTTGCGAAGCTATAGGGACGGATGAGCGGCATGACCCTCTCCCTTTACGACGGCAAGCGCCAGCACAGTGCGGCGCCCCTGATCGTTTTGCAGGCGGCGAACCTCATATTCGCTGCGAGTTGCGTGTTTCTTTGGGCAATGCTGTCGCTTCTCGTTGAGGAGCCGATACGTTGGGCCACGGAATATGGCATCGGCTCCCGCCCACAGCTGTTCGATTATCCGTTCGTGCTGTTATGGCTGCTGCCCGTGATCAGCGCCTGCGCCGCGTGGGTGGCGCAGCAGATCGACCGCATGAAGCTCGCCTACTTCCTTGCGCTCTATCCGCTTGCCTACATTTCGCTGATCGTCGGCTGGTACTACCTCGCGCCGCGCCACTGGATCTGACGCGCGCTGCGATCAGGCGCCGGCCGCCAGCGCCTTGGCAACGGCCGGGCGCTCCTGCATGCGCTTGAAGTGGTCGTGGACCTTCGGGAATTTCGCGATGTCCACGTCGTCGACGGCGAGCCAGCACGACATCGTGTAGAGGTAGGGGTCGGCCACGGTGTAGGCGTCGCCCAGCACCCACGGCCCCTTCAGCATATCGTTTTCGATCAGCGTGAAGCATTCCGCCATCACGCTCGGCATCTTGGCCTTCATGTCGTCGAGCGAGGACTGCTCCGTGACCCAGCGGGTGCCGCGACGGCCATGCGCATGCGCGACGTGCACGGTCGATGACACGAACGCGTTGAACGACTGCATCTTCGCCAAGCCGAACGGATCGGTCGGTGCCAGCTTCGCTTCAGGTGCCGACTGCGCGATGTAAGTCAGGATGGCGGGAGACTCGGTGAGGATGCCGTCTGGTGTCACCAGAACGGGGACGCGACCCTTGGGGTTGATCTTCAGGTAGTCGTCGGAGCGCTGCTGGTTCTCGGCGAAATTGATCCGCTTGGCGGTGTAGGGCAGGCCGGACTCTTCAAGTGCGATATGGCTGGCGCGCGAGCAGGAGCCCGTCGAGAAGAATAGCGTATACATGTCCGAGATCCTTGTGCGCGAGCGGCAGACGAGAAGATGGCAGGTTGATGCGGACAGCATCGCGCGTTTCGCGCTGCGGCCGCAAGCGTCAGATGGAGAAACTGGTGCCGCAACCGCAGCCGGAGGTGGCGTTGGGGTTGTTGATTTTGAACGATGCGCCGATCAGGTCATCGACGAAATCGATCTCGGAGCCAGCCAGATACTCCATCGAAATCGGATCGATCAGCACCTTGGCGCCGCTCTTCTCGATCAGCAGGTCGTCGGGATCGCTCTCCGCCACCAGATCGAATTTGTACTGGAAGCCCGAGCATCCGCCGCCTTCGACGCTGACGCGCAGCAGCTTGTTTTCAGCCTCCGCCGACGCGATCTCGCTGATGCGGCGCGCGGCATTCTCGGTCAGAACAACGGCGATATCTGTCATGGTGTGCCTTGACCATACGTTGGCGAGGACGAATGTAAGAGCCGCTCGCGAGAAATGGCGGCCAGCACTGCTCGCGCATTGCATCCTGCCATGAATCGCGCCTATCACACGGTCACAGACCTAAGATAATCGCGTCGCAGCGTTTCTCCAAGTGGACGGCTCAAGTGGCTGAACGGGACCCAGAAGAGGCAATGGCCGGTTTCGGCGCCGCATTGCGGCCCGGTGAGCGCCATCTGGCACCTTATGCGGCAAGCCGGGCGCCGTCTCGCGGACGGCTGCACGCTGAACCGGACTGCCCAACCAGGAGCCATCTACAACGCGA